>CALCOR010000315.1 GCA_937897085.1 uncultured euryarchaeote
TCGAACTTGGACTCGATGAGCGCGCGGTCTGCATCGCTGATCTGCAGCATGTGCTGCATCGCATCGAGCAACCTGATGCTGTGCAGGGAGAGCGCCCCGTCGCCGCACCACGCCAAATCAAGTGCATGCCAGAACGGAGTATGCTCTGGGATCATGACTCCCGCTCCAGCATTTCTCGCAGCAGTTTCAGGTGGGTCTCGAAGGGAATCGTCAGTTCTAGCCGCTTGCGAGCGAGCAACTTCGCTTCAGCGGGGTCGAGGATGCCATCCACCCAGCAGGTAGAGAGCAGTAATTCGTACGCATCCACGGGGGACATCTCCTGTGATTCAGGCTCAGGCTCTGGTTCCTCCTCCGGCTCTGGCTCCTCCGACTCCGGTTCGGCATCGGCCTCCTCATCCGAGTCCTCCTGCTCACTGAATAACTGAGTATCGTCGCTCAGCATGGGCTCCTCCTCGTCATCGTCATCCATGAACGCTGCTAGCGGGTCATCGGCGGCAACCGCCGCACCTGCCACATCTGACGCACCCACCGCTCCGCTCACCACGCCGAGTTCTTCGAACGGGTCGACCTCGCCATCGTCTTCGTCTTCGGGCGCGTGTTCCTGCATGAGTCCTCGAATCGCCTGAGACAGCGCTCCTTCTTCAGGCAGTCGCCCAGTCGACAACCCTTCGTCGACTCTCTTCAGCGACCTTTCGAGTACAGCAACCCGCCGGCCTCCCCAGTTGCCATCGTCCCTATGCTTCTCGATATGCTCCCCGGCCGCCGCCATGTCCTCAGCGTCGCAGCCGAGATGGTCGCTCATCTCAGTCATCATTGAATCGTCGAGTCCGTTCGCAGACTCACCGTTGATGATCATCAGCGCGTGCATGATCTGTTCGGGCTCCAGCATATCTCACACCTTCCCGCGCCGTCGCTGGCGTTCAATCTGCTCCCGTTGCCACCCGTTGAAAGGAGTTACCCTGCATGGTGCGCTACTTTTCCGTAAACAAATCGAGAGAACCGTTGATTGACTGAGCACCGATTGCCGAGCACATCCCACGAATACAATTGAAAACTCAAGGAACAAGGACAGAGGGTGGCCACGTACAGATGAAGAGCCTGTTAATTATCATCCAAACAGTAAGTGAACTGACTTGGAACCATGTTTCTGCCTGATGGAGAGCCAGACAATTGCACTCTTTCCCGGCTCGCTACGCCGGTTGAATCACTAACCATTAAAGACCCTCCATAGCGCAGGAGAATCCCGCTCGGACGATGTGGACACCTCGCAAGTGGACAACGGTCGGCGAGCGGAAAGAATGCCATGGTGGGAACAGATTTGCAGTCCAAGTCGAAGGGTGAAACTGAGGTTGGCGAGGCGGAGAGAGGCCTTGTCATCGAGCGCCGTTTCACCTCTCATGACAGCCCAGTGTGGGAGCAGTTCGACTGGTTCGTCGACGACATCGAGATTCGCAACCCTGACGGAAGTCTGGCTCACGAGATCAAGGGTGTAGAGTTCCCTGAGGGATTCCGGGGCGTGCCGGCTATGGTGGCGGCCCAGAAGTATCTACGCAGAGTGGTCCCTGGGATGGATCACCTCGAGAATATCCCAGAAGATGATGTCCCAGAATGGCTCTGGCGCAGCGCACCGAATATGAAGATGCGCAAGGGAATGAGCGAGGAAGAATGGGTCGGGCGTGAGACCAGCGGCAAGCAACTGTTCCATCGATTGGCGGGCTGCTGGACCTACTGGGGTTGGAAGCATGATTACTTCGTCAGCGAGGTGGACGCGCGCGCGTACTATGATGAGATGTGCTACCTGCTCGCCAGCCAGTGCTCGGCACCGAACAGCCCGCAGTGGTTCAACACCGGTCTGCACTGGGCATACGGAATTGAAGGACCGGCCCAAGGTCACTGGTACGTCAATCCACTCACAGGAAAGGACACCCGATCTAAGAATGCGTACGAGCGGCCACAACCACACGCTTGCTTCATCCAGAGCATCGAAGACAAGCTGGTCGGGCCAGACTCGATCACCGACCTGATCTCGCGTGAAGCACTGTTGTTCAAGTTCGGTTCCGGAACTGGCAGCAACTTCTCCAATCTGCGTGCCGCGGGTGAACCACTCTCCGGTGGGGGTCAGAGCAGTGGCCTGCTGTCATTCCTGATGATACTCGACAAGGCTGCAGGAGCGATCAAATCTGGTGGAACCACTCGGAGAGCAGCGAAGATGGTCACACTGAATCTCGATCATCCGGACATCCGTGAATACGTCAACTGGAAGATGAAGGAAGAAGAGAAGGTGTCTGCGCTGATCGCCGGCGCTGCGGCGTTACAGAAGCACGCAAACAGCATCCTCACAGCCATCAACGATTGGGATGAAGACGCGGCTGACAGACTCGACACCAGGCGTAACCAGCAACTGGCGCGCGCTGTGAGGCAAGCGATGAATGCGAACATCCCTCCGACGCACATCAAGCGCATACTCGACCTTGCTGATCAAGGATGGGAGAGTGTCACCTTCCAGAATTTCGACTCTGACTGGCAGGGTGCCGGATATCTTACCGTGTCAGGCCAGAACAGCAACAATTCAGTGAGGGCGGACAACGAGTTCATGCACGCAGTCGAGTCTGGAGGTGAATGGAGCCTCTACTGGCGCACCGAACTGGACAAGGCGAAGGAGGAGGGCCGCGACCCGATTCCCAAAGAGACCATGCCCGCTGTAGACCTGTGGGATGACATCGCCTATGCTGCCTGGGCATGTGCTGACCCCGGAATACAGTTCGACACCACCATCAACGATTGGCACACCTGCCCCAATAGTGGACGCATCAACGGATCGAATCCGTGCAGCGAGTACATGTTCCTCGACGACACCGCCTGCAACCTGGCAAGTCTCAACCTGCTGAAGTTCCATGACATGGACCAAGGGAAGTTCAATGTCGATGACTACGTGCATTCAATCCGCCTGTGGACCATCACCCTCGAGTTGTCGGTGCTGATGGCGCAGTTCCCATCCAAGAATATCTCCCGGCTGTCCTATGAGACTCGTACACTCGGGCTAGGATTCTGCAACCTCGGCTCGCTGCTGATGCACATGGGCATCCCCTATGACGATCCACGCGGCTACTCCATCTGCGGAGCACTTGCAGCCATCATGACAGGCCAATCATATCGTACCTCAGCCGAGATGGCTTCGTTCCTCGGGCCGTTCGAACAGTTCGAGGACAACCGTGAGCCGATGTTGCGTGTAATGCGCAACCACATGCGTGCTGCGTACAACGCTCCGGTCAACGAGTATGAGGGGCTGAGCGTACTACCGGTGGCCATCGACCCCAAGAAGTGCACCAAGGACCTCCAAGAGGCGGCCTGCGCCGCTTGGGAGGCGGCTGTAAGGAAGGGAGAAGAGCACGGTTATCGCAACGCCCAGACGACCGTCATCGCGCCCACAGGAACCATCGGATTGGTGATGGGCGCGGATACCACTGGTGTCGAGCCGCAGTACTCGCTCGTCCAATTCAAGGATCTCGCCGGGGGGGGCATGCTCAAGATTCCGATGACGGGGATGCCAGCCGGCCTGCGTAAACAGGGCTACTCGAAAGTCGAGGTCGAGCGAATCATGGACTACGTTCTAGGGACCAGTTCGCTGGTCAACTGTCCAGTGATCGGCCAAGGCACGCTGATGGACTTGGGATTCACGGAAGCCGAACTGAGCAAGATCGATGATGCGATTCCGAAGGTGCTTGGAATCCGCGGCCTGTTCACCCCAGAGATCGTTGGCATGGATTTCTGTAAGGAGGTGCTCAAACTCGATGAGGAACAGATGGATACCCCCGCATTCGACCTGCTCACCCATCTAGGATTCAACAGAATGGATGTTCAACTCGCCGAGGACCACATCTTCGGTCGCTTGACCGTCGAGGGAGCACCTGGCCTCAAAGAGGAACATTTGGCGGTGTTCGACTGTGCCCAGCCATGCGGCCGGGACGGTAAGCGCTCAATTCATTGGAAAGCGCATGTGGACATGATGGCGGCGGCGCAGCCGTTCATCTCGGGAGCGATTAGCAAGACGATCAACATGCCAGCCGACGTCACAATCGACGACGTGAAGAACGCCTATGTGCGCAGTTGGGAGACTGGCAACAAGGCGTGCGCGCTATACCGTGATGGAAGCAAACTGTCGCAGCCCCTGACATCCTCTCTTGTGGACAACAGCGTCCTCATGGAAAGTGAATCAGACATGATGGACGAACCACCCGAGATGGCTCCCCTCCAGAAGATGGTCGATCAGGCGGTCGAACAACTACCACTTCCACCTACAGAGGCGAGGCCAGTCGCCGAGGCGCTCGTTCACAACTATGTCGCCGTGCGCCGGGCCCTGCCGGATGAACGCAGTTCGCACACACTCAAGGCGCGACTAGGTGGGCACACGGTGTATCTCACTTCGAGCGCTTATCATGACGAGAAACTAGGTGAGATCATGATCACCACCTCTAAGGAGGGAGCTGCATGGCGCTCGCTGCTCAATCAGTTCGCAATCGCGGTGTCCATTGGACTGCAGTACGGAGTGCCACTCGACGCGTTCGTGAAGTCATTCACCTGGCAGAAGTTCGAGCCGAGCGGCATAGTCCAGGGGGGAAGCAACCGGGTGAAGATGGCGACCAGCATCGTCGATTACATCTTCCGAGAGTTGGCCATCAAGTATCTCGGTAAAGACGACCTGGCAAATGTGTCGGAGGAGGACTTGGAGTACACATCGATCAGCCGACCGGAGGAGACCCCCGATGGTTTGATGCGCACGACGGGGGAGAAGCGGGACATCCAGACGAAGCTCGATGTGCTGCCCGATGTTGATGAGGATATGGAGCGGATACGAATCTCACGCGAGCGCGGCTTCACTGGAGACATCTGCCAGAATTGTGGCCAGAGTCAGATGACGCGGAATGGAACCTGCCTGAAGTGCAACGCATGCGGTGAGACGACCGGCTGCTCGTGAATCAGTCCTGAGAGCCGAGAGGTTCTGGAATCAATTCACCGGCACTGAGTGACATCACCCATTTGTAAGTCAGTTTTCGCATTGAATTGTCCTTGAACGCATAGACGCGATTCACGCCGTGTCCCTTGGCTGGTTTGAACAAACCACCCTCAATGCCTGCTTCGTTCGCATATCTTGACAACGCAATCTTCGCAGCACGAACCATGTTGGCGGCATACTTGCGACTCGCCTCCTCATTCACTGGTATTCCCAGAGTTCTCACCAATCTTCCTTGATTGACACCTTCGGGCTCACTCGCTATCACTCCCAAGATGATGTATTGATCTCTGATTGCCCTTCTCCATCTGCGATGGTCGGTACCCGATTCATCCAATTTCTCCTGAACGATGAAGCGGTTATACAACGTGTCCAACCATGCTCTATTCTTCTCGCCGTATCTGGCATAATCCAATACTTCTGGATTGAAATCTGATTTGTCTGGTGGCATGCGCGTGGGTGGTTTGAGCTCGACCTGGAAATCCTCCCTTGGAAGTTCATCAATCAACCATGATTCGAGTTTGTCCAACTCTACTTTATCCTCACTTCTTTTCACTGCTTCAAGAAGAAGATTCGGCGCCACTTCAGAGAAACTCTCCGGATATTTTTTGGCCCAATAATCAAAAGCATGCTGCAGACGTTTCGCTTTATCGTCGACATCAGAAGGTGCTCCAACTGTCTGCTGTTGTCCGGACATGTCCTTCACTCTACGTCAATTACGTCTTATTACAAATGCTGGAACTATTTGAATGAAACGAACATGTGTGCTGCATAGTATCATTTCTTCGATAGGGCGCAAAACACGCGTTGGGCATTGTTTAGGTCATCTCGATGCGCCAAGCGAGCCAGTTTTCGACCAGTTTTCGCACATCAGCCGGCTCTCCTGACTCAGAATGCATCTGCAACGCCGCGCGGATCGATTCCACCAGTTCCTCATCTGGTTCTTCGCCCGTGATACGTTCTATGAAGCGCTCAAGACTCATCCCTGCTCCTCGCTCCAACGCCCTTTCGAAGCGGGCGCGCTCCTCGTCGTCCTTCGGCGCTCGCACGGTGTCGGTCAAGAGCTCAACTCCACTCCCCACGGCGATTCCTGTTCTGGGTATTCCGTGAGATTCTCGTTCGTCCACTGGGAAAGTGGTCCTTCGATTGAGATGGGGTCGTCGGCGGGCTCGGCGCTCCAGACGGCCTGCTTCAACTCACAGTTTCCGAGCACCAAGGCTCTCTCAATGAGTCGAGCAGAACTGGCAACGGCGAGGGTGTTCTGGTCGGTGACCGACCAGTAAGCGTTGCCACTGGGATGAGTGTGAGTCCAAACCTTGTACGGTGCGCGCGAACCGGCTGGAGGGCTGAGGCCGACGCGGGACTGCGTGCCCCAGTCGACGTAGCAGCGATTGTCAGCATCGATGAGCAGACTGACCTCCATTCCTGCTATCTCCGAGATGACGTAGAAGTCGGCCCAGTAGTCGTGCAAGCCGAGCCAAGCGAGGCTCTGGCGCACTTCATCACAATGGACATCTCCGCACTCAAGCGCCGCTTCGATGACTGCTGCGGGATGCAGCACAGGCTCGACAGGTGGTCTTGCATCAGTCATCATACCTCACCTCCAATGATCAACTCCGGAAGTTCAGGGAATTTCAGTTCCCCAAAGGTCAGA
>CALCOR010000316.1 GCA_937897085.1 uncultured euryarchaeote
CCGGCTCGTCACTGCCGGCGGCCACTGGCAGACCTGCCTCCTGCATCAGCCGGCGCGCCTCTATCTTGTCGCCCAGATTGCGAATGACCTCTGAGGATGGGCCGATGAACGTGATGCCCTCCTCCTCACAACGGCGTACGAATTCGGCGTTCTCTGCCAGAAACCCATAGCCGGGGTGAATCGCCTGCGCTCCTACCTCCCTGGCAGCTCCGATGATCGCATCGATGTTGAGATAGGATTCGATTGGGCTGTCGAGATAGAGTGGCACGGCATGGTCAGAGAGGCGAACAGGGAGGGAGAGCCTGTCCTCACGCCCGTGTACGATGGCGACTTCGCAGCCCAGCCTGCGTAGTGAGCGGAGAATTCTGAGCGCGATCTCGCCACGGTTTGCGATGAGCACTCGCTCGAACATGCAACCCTACGAGAGAACCCGGTTCAAGAGCCTGACCCATCACCCGGATGAGGTTCAGTAGACGTCACGGAGGTAGCGCTTCTCTTCCTTCATCATGCCCACCTCGACGAACTGCTTCGCATCATCGGCTGACATCTCACCATATTCTTCGACGATGTCGATGAGCGTCTGATGGACATCCTTGGCCATGTAATTCTTGTCTCCACAGACATAGAAGTAGGCTCCACTCTCGATCCACACCCAGATCTCCGCGGCGTGCTTCTGCATCAGATGCTGGACGTAGACCTTCGGCTTGTCAGGTTCGCGCGACCACGCCAGATCGAGTTGCGTCAGGTGGCCGGTTTTCAGCCAGTGCTGCAACTGTTCTCGGTAGAGAAACTCCCCCTTCTCAGTTCGGTCTCCGAAGAACAGCCAGTTGTGTCCTTTCGCCCCGTCTATCTCCCTCTGCTCAAGGTAGGCCCGGAAGGGAGCGATACCGGTTCCCGGTCCGACCATGATGATGTCCACATCTCCGTCTTCAGGCAGCACGAACGAACGGGTGGGCGACATGAACACCGGGATGTCTGGGGTGTTGAGTTCGGTGTGGTCAGCGAGGTAGACTGTGCACAGGCCACCGCGAGCGCGGTCGTGATGCTCGTAGCGGACGATGGCGACCGTCAACTCGACGATTCCGGGGTGGGCGTCAGGTGACGAGGCGATCGAATAGAGACGAGGCTTGAGCCGGTCGAGACCGGATACGAATTCCAGGGGCGTGAACAGGAGGTGAGGGAAGTCACCTAGCAGGTCGATGTAGTCACGCGACCAGATGTAGTTCTCCATCGCCTCATCATCCTCCACGAGCGACGACCAGAGCGTATAGGACGGGTCGAGCGCGCCACCCACGGGATGGAAGTCCGCAGGGAAGTCCTCATCCTCACCGGACCAATGCCACTGCTGGATGGCCTCGCCTGATGACACCGCGGCGCGGCTGCGACCGACCAGACGGACATCCACTGGCCTGGCAGAACTGTCGAACTTCGGCTCGAGCCCCTTGATGAATTTCTTGTTCAGTCGGTGGATCTCATAGGTGTGCAGCAGAGCGTGGCCGACCTCCTGCTCACCGAGGTGGGTCTCGACCGCCTCATCTCCGCTGAACCCGAGGAGCGCAAGCAGGTCAGCCACCAGTTCTGGAGGGTTGTGCGGGATGATTGCGAGCGCGTCGCCAGCCTTGTACTCAAGGCCCGAGTCACCCAGCGCGACCGAAAAGTGACGTGTCTCCTTGTTGGAATACTCGGTCGTCAAGCAGTAGTTCTCTGTCAACTCCGCCTTGTACGGGTTCTTGCTGCTCCAGTCGCTCATCCCAATCCTGCCCGCACACCTCAGTAACTCAAGGTCGAACTGCCGTTCCAACCCCGGTTTATCAAACGCTGCATCAAGCGACCAGCGCGCGGTTGACACAGGGTAGGTCGGCACCGCTCGAGGAGGGGTGACGAGCAGCCTCGGTCGGTGAATGCTTTATCCTTCACCGGACGAAGACCGCGAGCGCGAGCGGGGGCATGTGGGATGGTCGAAGTTCACTTCCTCGGTTCAGGGAACGCGTTCTGCCCCACTGGCAGGATGCACTCTCTGGTGCTCATCGATGGCGGCTTGCTCATCGACGCTCCGCCGACGCTGCTGGCACAGTTGCGCATCGCCGGCATCTCTCCGGATGAGATTGACACTCTGCTGGTGACCCATTGGCATGGAGACCACACATTCGGATTCCCATTCCTGCTGCTCGAGAGGCGCTACATCTCTGACCGGGACGGTGAGCACACTCTGGATGTCCACGCCCACACCGGTGGAGAACAGAGGCTGAGTCACCTGTGCGATCTCGCCTTCCCGGGATCTCTGAGTGATGTGCTGGCTGAGCGAGTGCGTTTCCACGAACACTCCTCCGGCGAGATTGAGGGTCTGGTGCGCGTCGGCGGCGGTTGGACATACGAGCGCTACCCGGTCCATCACGTACCGGAAACTGACCCTCACGGCTACAGCCTGGTTCACGAATCTGGGCTGGTCCTCCTCCACTGTGGAGACTCCGGTCCGTGCTCCGAGATTGAGCGCAGGTCTCCCGACGCAGACGTGGTGATCATCGAACTCGGGATTCCCGACGGGGTTCCCTCGGACTTCCACTACAAGCCATCGACCCTCACAGACCTAGCACGCGCCTGCCCGGAGACAACCTTCCTCGCCACTCATCTATTCACCGAGTCGGGGACTGAATCAGCAGGTGAAGTTCCATCTCTTCCGCGCAATGTCATTCAAGTTGCCGACGGTGACCGGTTTCTACTAGAAAAGAGCGGCGCCACCCGTATTTCCAATTGAGACCTGTTGAAAATAGGTTAGATATAATTACAGATATATATCTCTAATCGGGTGGTTTATTTCAGATAATCACATCTCTCATACGTCTGATAATGCGCGCCCTGTTTCGGGTGGAATGATTTCGCGGGCGCCTTCAATAATCTCCGTCGATCCATTCAGACCCAGCCGCCAATCTTGATCTCGCCCCACCACCCCCTGGCCATGCTGGCACTACATGTCGCCGGTGATTTGAACGCGGTCGAGGAGGTGCAACAGAACGCCCTGCTGCTCCCGAATTGGTGTTATCTATACACCACTTCCAATTGCGCGAGGGGCTACGATGAATTGAATCTCCTGTAGCGCGCGTATCGAGCATTTCCACCATGCTTGGCAAACAGACTTATTACACCCTGCTAGCGTCGCTCGGATTCCCTGTGCCAGAGTCGTGAGGAACGCGCAAGTGAACTGAGCGGCGGGGCATTAGGGGGACTGGAGTTGTTAGAAAATGAGTGAAAATATTTTCGAACAACTACTCGACGAGCCGAGCCTGTTCAAGAGCCGTGAGGTTCTGCACCACGGTTTCACTCCCAGCGCTCTTCCGCATCGCGGGCGTGAGATTAAGACGCTCGTCCATAACTTAGTGGAGGCTCTCCAAGGCCAGATTCCCTCAAACATGCTGCTCTATGGGCAGCCCGGCTCAGGGAAGACGGCGGTGACCCGATTCGTCTCCCAGCAATTACTCGCCAGAGGGGCCGAACTCGGACGGTCAGTACACGTCGTCGAGGTCAATTGCTGCACTGTCGACACGAAGTACAGGGTACTGGCGCAGATTGGCAACTCACTCACGCGCAAGGGGCAGAGCGCCATTCCATTCACCGGCTGGCCGACCGACAAGGTGCTCGAGCGTCTGAAGGAGAACATGGATGCCATCGGCGGGGTGCACGTAATCGTACTCGACGAGGTGGACCACCTGGTTCACAAGAGCGGTGACGGCGTCCTCTATCCACTGACGAGCCTGAACTACGAACTACGAAACTCTCGCTGTTGTATCATCGGTATCACCAACGATCTCCTGTTTCCCGACATGCTCGACGCTCGCGTCGCCTCCCGCCTCGGCTCGGAGGATTTGGTGTTCGCCCCGTACAACGCCGCCCAGATTGAGGACGTGCTGAGCGCGCGAGCAAAAGAAGGGATCAGGGAAGGAGTACTCGATGATGGTATCATCGAATTATGTGCCGCGCTATCAGCACAGGAGCATGGGGACGCACGGCGTGCGCTCGACCTGCTGCGTATCTCGGTGCAGAAGGCTGAGCACGATAAAAGTGAGAATGTGAATGTGCAGCACGTGCGCTTGGCGCAGAACCAACTTGAGTTCGACCAGATCACTCCTGTGATAGCCACCCTGACAGCACATCAGAAGCTTGTTCTTTACAGCGTCCTGTTGAACGAGCGCAATGGCCTGAGAAACGTTTCCACCGGTGAGGTGTACACGGTTTACCAGATGACCTGTGCCAACGCAGGACTGAGCCCACTGACCTCCAGACGGGTGTCCGACCTCATTCTCATTCTGGACACCTTGAACCTCGTCACTGCCAAGACGATCAGCCTTGGGAGAGAAGGTAGGAGCAAGCGCATCAACTCCTGTATCCCTGAGATGGTCGACCCGATCAAGGTGATGCTTGAAGCCGACGATTCAATCAAGTCCGCTATCGTAGCTCAATACAAGCTCCAATCCCGGCTCGGTTGATGTGTAGGACGTTCGGTGGCTAGACTCTGCTCACAGCACACCACTCACTCCTGAGAATCGTTAAGACGGGCTCGCAGGTCGCCGGCAGTGATGGGCGACGACGATTCCGGAGACGCCGGCGAGTTGCAGATGATCACGGACTGGCTGAAGTCTCCCGGCAAAGGCTTCTCGCAGTTGCTGTTCGGGCTCGGAGTATGGGGCATCGCATTGGGCATCATCAACCTCGTGTGGGGCGCGGTGGTGATGGGTGAGCGCAAGGTAATCTGGGCCGGCTGGCTGACAATGGGCAAGCTGTGGGATGAGCCCTACACAGATTTCGAAGGAATCTCCGCGTCATTCCGACCATACTCGGACACGGTGTTCCTTGCGATGGGAGTCTTTGCACTACTCTGGGGTGCTCACGGAATCAACCAACGGTTCGAAGGTGGTATCCAAGGGTGGCTCAGGGGGCTGGCCTCCGACTCCACGTGGACGAGCCTCGTCTCATCTGAAGGGGAAGGAGGTTGGACGATGACCTTCTCCTCCTGGTGCCTGCTGGCCGGCTTCGGTTTCTACCTCTGGTGGGGGCTCGCGTACTGGGGCTGGGTTGACATCGGTGTCTACGCCATCACCGCGCCGCTGCTCGCATTCGGGTTCGGGCTGCGTTACGCGGCGTACGCTGAGGCGGCGGAATCTGCCGACGCTTCTGATTGAAGTTCACTTCTTGGCGAACAGACGGCGATGGCCGTTTCTGCCGAGAACTGCGTCAATGCATCCCTCGAAGGCACCCGTCCAGAGGGCACAACTCCACAGAACGTGAATTCGAAATGCGATCAGTGCGGCGAGAAAGCAGCTCGCCATGACGATCCATAATGGGGCCATGGTCGCAGTGAAGTTGTCAAGTGGCCCGAACAGAAAGAACGAACTCGATACTAGCAGCACAACAGGTAGCAGGGGAGTGATGATCGTCGCATCATTCGTGAAATCGTGTTTCACTCCTCGATATCCCCTGACGATCCTCACGTGCGCGCGGGCGTCCCGCCTTCGCTTGGACAGGAACTGTAGCAGTGATTCTTCGGCTACATGGTTGACAACAGCATCTGCAACGTAACGAATCTCACCTCCTGACTCGAGGATGCGCATCGAGACCTCCATGTCCTCCGCGTGATACCACGCCGGATCGAATCCGCCCCTCGCAACTAGATTCTCTCTCCTGAACATGGAACATGGTCCATTGGCAAGAGTGGCCTGTTCAGACCGATCATTGTACTTGGCAGCGATCATCCTTGCTCTCAACTTGCTGACCGAGGTTCTGCCCTCATCGAAAATGGTTCGACCGGTGACCGCTTCAACGTCATCGCTGGATGCCATCATCACAGATATCCAGTCGGATTCTGGTCTACAGTCGATGTCAGTGATGGCGACCCATTCTCCCTTTGCTGCCCTGAGCGCTTTGCTGCGTCCAGCCGACAGGCCCAGTGGTTCCTGAGTGAGAACTTGCACTGGAATTCCATTGGACTCTGGCCGGCTCGCTTCGGAATCGTGCCACTTCTGAATGACCTCGGTTCCGCCATCGGACGAGCCGTCGTCGACGGCGATGATCTCCAGAGGTCGATAGGTCTGAGCAGCAAGTGCCGCCATGCAGTCGTCAATCCACTGCGCCCCATCGCGGACACACACGGTGACACTCACGAGCGGCTCGCTCACTCGCCCACCTCGGTGGTGAACAGGTCGAGGATCCTTCGGGCTCGCTCTTTGATCGCTTCATCGGTGACTCGCAGAACCACTCCCTCTCCCGGTTGGCCGTAGAGGATGACGCTGCCGAGCGGTGCCAGCAGATGGATGACTATCGGTGCCAGATCCTCCTCGCCCTCGACCTCCAGCAAGGTGTTCCCATGATTCGTCAGAGCCTCCCTGACCTTTCGTTTCAGATCGGGGGTGAGCAGTCCAGGCGGATTCACGCAAGTGAGATGATGGTCGAACTCAGCAGGGTCGATGGATCCGGCCCCCTCCCAAGGTGTCCTCTGGGTCATACCGTCGATGACCGCCAGGTCAGGAATTCTTCCCGCGTCGAGCATCGCCTTCACGGTCACGTCACCCACCCCCACCCACTTCGGTGGCAGGTCTGGTGCAGCCGCCATCGCCGCCAGAATGGCTTTCTGGGGTTTCGACTCCGGACCTTTGAACAGGTCGCCCATCGGCTGTTTAAGCTCACCATCGAGAGAGGTTGGCATCCGCTGCAGACGCTCCTGCTCCCGCTCCCCCAACCACGGGTGTCCCTCCCGGTCTACCTCACCCGCCCTTATTCTGCTCGAAGAGAGGGCATGGCCACTCGGATCGGTCAGGTGCTCGACCTCGATGATGCTGAGTGGCGCTAGGCCGGCCTCCACGCGCGAGCTGTTGATCGCCTCACATGCGGCCACGGTCTCGGAAGTACAGACGATGGCGGTGGCATCACGGCGGGATTCAGCCGGTCCGACCGCGTCCTCCAGCGGGTGCACGCTGACCCTGTCGGAAGCGTTCTCATCGGCCCAATCGAGGATGGCGTTGCGGCGTGTCTCGGCACTCTGGATCAGGCGGGACTTGTGGGCGGCTAGGGTGTCGGAGGTAAGCCAGACCTCGAGTTGGTCGCATTCGGAGAGCGCGGCGGAGAACAGACGTAGGTGACCGGCGTGCAGGTGGTCAAAGGTCCCGCCAACCAAGCAAAGAGAACTGTTCGCCACGGGGATGGGCTGCCGCCCGTATCACTTGATGGCTGCGATTCAGATTCAGGAATATGATGTGCCCCGGAGCGTAACGGCTCGCCTCATCGCCAATGGCTTGGCGAGCCTGACCCACCCCGGGGCGTCTGTTGGACTGTGTGGTTGTCCCATGAATCATTCCGGCACACGGTCATCTGGGGACCCATTCACTGTCCATTGCCACCCGCTTGCTCCGGTGTTCATCCCTTTCGGTCACAACGGTCTTCGACGGCTGGCTCGCCCGTACCTGGTATCCGGTGATCATCCCCCCGCCGGCGAAGGCCGGGGGTCACGCCGGGGTTGCGGCCGGGCAACGCCCGAGCCTGACCCGTTGCCTTTCAATGCTGCGGGTGCGAGAAGAAGACCTGAAACCGTCACAAGCGGCTCTGACGACCTCGCAACAATCCTGTGTGATGACCTGAAAGGCGGCGGGCCAGCCTGTCGGCGATGTGCGCCTCGCCAGTAGTGACCTCCGCGGCTGAAAAATCAGGCCAGGTCCTCTGTGCACGGGCCAGCCAGCCCACGTGCTGGTGGGTGCGGCCGCTCGAGGGGGCGGTCTTCGAGTTCGCATCTGTGAGGGCATTCGCCAGATCGAACAATGCGGCGGCTCCAGGCATGTTCGACAACTCGTCCTCATCGGGCCAGCCTGGTTGTACGTGCAGTCTGTCCAGACGGTCGCGTAGAACGGCGCTGCAGCCCGAGTGCTCCTGGAGTCCGGCTCCGGGAACCCTGCACAACTCCCCGGGTGAGCGCAGGATCACCGCCGGCCAACTGACATCTGCTGAGGCGAGCAGTTCCCGCCCTTCCGGATCGTCGAGAAGCTGCATCAACAACTGTTCTCCTCGAGATGCCCACCAATCGAGTGGGAGTTCCAGCAGTGCAGGGAGCACAGTGCGCGGAGGTGGTTCATCCTGCTCATAGCAACCCAGCAACGCCTCCCAGGCTGCGAGATGCGAATCAGGTTCACCCGTGGTCGCCGCCTCACGCAACGGCGTCGCCCACCCCTGTTCCAATCGGCCTTGCTGCTCAAGCCAATCGAGCGCCGATAGTGCCTCGACGACGTTATCCGGAGGGGATTTC
>CALCOR010000317.1 GCA_937897085.1 uncultured euryarchaeote
ATATCGGAGGCAGATCCTTGTGAGTCTGAACCCTGGGTTCAATCGAGGAGGACTACTTTCTCGCCATCCATCTCGACGCGCATCAGGCTGCGAATCGGCCAGTCGTAGCGCTTCAGGAGATCTTGCATCCCCTCGTTCTTCTCGAACACGACGACCACATCGGAGACCGTGGCACCGGCCCATTCAACCGCCTTGAGCAACGCCTCGAGAGTTCCGCCCGTGCTGACGACGTCGTCGACAACGAACACCCGCTCACCCTCGTGGATGTCGTTGAGGTAGATGGTCCCCTTCGAGTAGCCTGTCTCCTGGTCCACGGCGATCTCCCCTGGAAGGTCATAGCCTCGCTTACGGGCGATCACCAGAGGTTTTCCGGTCGACAGGGAGAGCGTGGAGGCGAGCGGCAGCCCCATCGCCTCGATGCCGAGGATGATGTCTACCTCGTCCCAGTTCACCATCTCGAGGACAAGGTCTCGTGCGTCTTCGAGCAGGCTCGCTGACTGGCGGGGAACACCGTCGGTGAGCGGGTGGATGAAGTAGCAGTATTCGCCTTTCCAGGTCACTGGGCAATCCTGTGTACTCTGGCGTAGTCGCTGGAGTCGCTCGTCCGGTTCTGCCGGGCGCGTCTGCATCCGCAAGTCCCCTCAGATGAGGCCCTTCAGGTGTTCATGACCCCTGACCACGGTCGTGCTGCAGGGGGTTGGGAACTTCATGTTCGCCTTGCGCAGCGCGTTCTTGGCTGCTGCGAAGTGGCTTGCGCTCGTCTGGATGGTGACCACTGCCTGGCCCCGCTTCACCCGTGCTGCCGTGCCGACGTTCTTGCCGAACGCGCACCTCATGCCCTGTGACACACGGTCTGCACCCGCGCCTGTCGCCTGCTTGTTCTCACGCAGGATGTGGTGGGGGTAGACCCGGATTCGCAGCGAGTATCCCTGCGGTCCGGCCGCCGTGCGGATGGTCGAGTTGGAGATGACGCGGGCAGCCTCGAGGGCGGTGTGCCTGATCTGGCAGGATTCGTCGGCTGACAGGGTCAGTTCGATGTCGAAATCCTTTGCCTCGCCAGCCTTCTGGTTGCCGAGGTGGAACTTCAAGATGCGGTTGTTGGGCACGCCGCCCGTGAACTTTCGGCGGGTGAACGCCTGCCCCTTCAGGCGGCGATACATTGAGCCCGGTTTGCGTGCCATCTGTCAACCTCTTTGCCGAAGGCAGCCCGGCGACTGACCGGCCGTATTTAACGGCTGGGGGTTGGGTTGGCGGAGCGGGATAGGGAGCATCGTCGCCGAGCATTACATCAACCGCATGACCTGTGAGGAGGATGCATGAGCGATTCCGAGTCCGAGAAGGATGGGCGTTCGCTGCTGGCGCGCATCGGTCTTCTGCTGCAGGAAGAGAGCGAGGACCAGTGGTTCTACTTCGGTGTGTTCGTGGCAGTGCTGTTGATTGGAGCTGCCTGGTTGCAGGTGGCGGCGGTGATGCCCGGGGTGGCGGCGGCTGGCATGCTGGATGAGAACGAGAATCTGGAGGACATCGCCTGGAGTTCTGATGGATCGCAGGCGCTGATGCTGGTCGAGAACGGGCTTGCGAACGAGCTGCGCTCGTTCGATGATTCCGGACCGAGCCTGATGGCAGTCACTGGTTTCACTCCGCTGAGCATATCCCGCGCTGGGGATGGCTGGATCGTGGGAGGAAGCCGGGGGGAGATGGCGAAGTGGAGCGGCAGCGGTCTGTTCACTCCGATAGAGCCGAGTTGGCCGGGTCTCGAAGGTGATGTCATCTCCATCAGTGCCAACAGCGCTGACAGTGGCTGGTTGCTGTCACGTGACTCTGAAGGGCTCGTGCGGGTGCATGCGTTCGATGCTGACAATGTCTCCGAGGGGGCAGCCTCACCGATGGACAGCAGCGAGATGATGTCCGTTCACTCGGACCCCAACGGTGCCACCGCACTCGTGCTCGGATACGACATGACTCTCGGAAATCCGACTCTGGGTAAATGGGGCGAAGTCCTGCTGCGCGTGACCGGCTCGCCGCGTCAAGGTGTCCCCACTGTCTCCATGCTGCACCACAGTCCCGGAGGCCTGTTGCACACAGTCATCTGGGTGGATGAGGCTCACTGGGGTGGACAGGTGGGCGCGCTCGTCGCCGGACACAGCAGCACGCTCGTTCTGCCGCAGGATGCCGGACCGGCACAGCTGCAGGGATTGAGTGGCTCAGCAGGTGCCGCCATCGACTCCTCGGGAACATTCTGGTTTGCTTCTGCGAATGGCCGAGCACTCACCAGTGTCGATTGGACCGAGGATGAGGCGGAGAAGTACAAGTTGCCAGACCTCGGCATGTCCGAGGTTGATTCCGTGTCGATCTCGGGTGACTCACTGCAGCTCCATGGTGAGATGGAGCGCGGCGGTACCGGCCGCATGGTCATCGACTTGAACGCGCAGGAGAACATCGCCCAGAGTCTGGAGCGCCTCGGTGAACTGCTGTTCGTCGTGCTGGTTGTGTTCGCCACCGTGTTGGCGGTGGCCACCATCTGGCAGAAGGAATTCGCCACTCAGCGCTGAGACCGTTCGAGATCTTCGTTCCGCATCGGTTTGCTTATGGAGCGTCGCTGCTAGAGTCTGTCTTCCGTCCTACGGACGGGACGGTTGAAACATATTCCAGTGGAAGTGAAGGTAGGTATGGCTTCAGGGATGATGGAACAGTTCCATGCAATCAAGGAGGAGCACCCGGACACGGTGCTGTTCTTCCGCATGGGTGACTTCTACGAGATGTTCCACGACGACGCCATCCTCGCCTCCGAAGTCCTCGGGATCACCCTCACCAGCCGCGACAAATCCTCAGACAACCCGATTCCCATGGCTGGGGTTCCGTGGCACTCTGTGGAGACATATCTGCAACGGATGCTCAAAGCGGGTTACAAGGTCACTCTGTGCGAACAGGAAGAGGAATTGCGGCCCGGGCAGAAGTTGCTGCAGCGGGTCGTGACCCGTGTCTACACCCCGGGCTCGCTCTACGAGGAGAGCCTCATCGGTGAGGAGGCCTCGGCGCTGCTGTCCGCGGTCGTCCTTCAGGGACAGGGGCTCGGCTGGGCGGTCATCGACCCGTCGACAGGGCGAGCGTGGTCGGGTGAGTTCGAGGGTGCGCACAGGTTCGAGCGGCTGGGCGACGAGTTGCTGCGCTGGGCGCCGCGGGAACTCGTGATGTGTCGCAACGACGCTGCCCATGAGTCGCTGGCAGCCCTGTTGGCTGCCGTCGACGGGCTCACGCTCTCGACCCACGAGTTGCCTCGCAAAGCGCGACTCGAGGCGCTCAAGGATGTGCTCGAGGTGGGAGATCTGGGCCATATCGACCTCGATACGCAGCCGCTGGCGATGGAGGCGTGTGGCTTCGCCACCTCCTACCTGTCGCGGCTGCACCTCACCGCCACCGTGCCGCTGCGCGAGATTGAACTCACCGAGGATTCCCGCCACATGCTGCTCGACGAAACCACGCTCAGGAATCTCGAGGTCACGCACACTCTGTCCGGCGAGAAGCAGGGAAGCCTGCTGGCAGCCATCGATGCCACCCGAACCTGGATGGGGCGCAGGATGCTGCGCGAATGGCTGCTGATGCCGCTGCTCGACCGCGAGGCGATCGCACGTCGGCACGGCGCCGTCGCCTCGCTGGTCAACGCTAACCGTCGCCTGCGTGAACTCAGAGAGGTGCTCAAGGGGTGCCGCGACCTCGAACGGCTGTCTACGAGGCTGGCCTACGGACGATCGAACGGAAGAGACCTGCAAGCAATCGCCGATTGCCTGGCACGCCTGCCCTCGCTGCATTCGCTGCTCACTGAGGGCAGTGACGAACTGCTGCTCGAATGCGCCGACGGGCTGCTCGAACTCGAAGAGGTGCGCGAACTGATCGCAGACGCCCTGCTCGACGAGCAGCCAGCCACCATCAGGGATGGAGGCATGTTCAGGGACGGCTGGTCGGAGGACTTGGATGGGCACAGGAAGAAGGTGGCCGAGGGCAAGGAATGGCTGGCGAACCTGCAGGCGAGTGAGCGTGAACGGCTGGACATCCCGAGCCTGAAAGTGAAGTTCAACCGGCAGTTCGGATATCACATCGAGATTACCAATACGCATCGGGACAAGGTTCCCGAGGACTACATCCGCAAGCAGACGATGGTCAATGCTGAGCGTTTCTTCACCGACGAGCTCAACGAGAAGGAGGAACTCATCCTCACGGCCGAAGCGCGGGGGAACGAACTCGAATACGGCCTGTTCCGTGACCTCAGGGACCAGATTCGCACACACTGCGCCACCTTGTCACAACTTGCCCGCACACTAGCTTCGGTGGACGTGCTCTGTTCGTTCGCTCACCATGGGCGCCGAATGGGCTGGACCCGCCCAGAGGTGCTGGATGACGACCGGCTGGACATTCGTGGGGGGCGCCATCCTGTGCTCGAATCGATGTCCACTTTCGTTCCCAATGACCTCTCACTTGACTCCAACCGCCGCTTCCTGATGCTCACCGGGCCGAACATGGGTGGCAAATCCACCTACCTGCGCCAAGCCGCACTCATCTCCATCCTGGCTCAGGCCGGTTCGTTCGTTCCTGCTGACAGGGCGAGGGTAGGCGTGGTGGACCGGGTGTTCACACGGGTCGGTGCGCACGACGACATCCGCCGAGGGCGCTCGACCTTCATGGTCGAGATGATCGAGGTGGCACACATCCTCAGGCGGGCGACTTCTCGCTCGCTGGTGCTGCTCGACGAGATCGGGAGAGGAACATCCACCTTCGATGGGCTGGCGATCGCCTGGGCGGTCACCGAGGATGTCGCCAGCCGCGTCGGCTGCCGCTGCCTGTTCGCCACGCACTACCACCAACTAGTGGGGTTGGAGGAGGAGATCGACGGGATGGTCAACGTGCACGTGCAGGTCGCCCAGAAGGGGGACGAACTGCGTTTCCTCTACACCGTCGCCGACGGACCGTGTGACGACTCCTACGGCGTTCAGGTAGCCGCGCTCGCCGGGTTGCCGGCGCATGTGGTCGAGCGAGCGCGTGACCTGCTGCTGTTCCTCGAACAACACGCCCAAGGTGCTCGCGCCGGAGAGGAGGGAACCCCGCTGGCTCGCCAGACGGGACAGTCGTCGCTGTTCGGCTGGATGCTGCCCGAGCGCGCCGCCGCGGCAGAAGGTTCCGAGGGCGATGATGAGACGTCACCACCCGAGCCGAAGGGGGCGCGACTCGAGCCGACGGAGGCGGCCGCATTAGCGCGGCTCGCCGAGGTCGACCCAGACGCGCTTTCGCCACGCGAGGCGATGGACCTGATCTACGAACTGCATGGAATCCTGCGTGGGCAGCACGAATGGCTGGAGGAGTGACATGGGCGTCAGCGAAGCGGTATCCGAACGAGCGTCCATCCAGCAGTTGGATGACAGGACGATTGGGCTCATCGCTGCCGGCGAGGTGGTCGAGCGACCCGCTCAGGTTGTCAAGGAGCTGCTTGAGAACTCCATAGATTCTGGAGCCACCTCAGTCCATGTCGAGATCCAGCGCGGCGGATTCGACCTGATCGCGGTCACCGATGACGGGCACGGAATCTTGGCAGAGGAACTTCCCTTGGCAGTGAACAGGCACGCCACCAGCAAACTCGGCGGCGCAGAAGACCTGGCGGCCATCGGGACCCTCGGATTCCGCGGAGAGGCACTCGCTTCCATCGGCGCGGTGAGCAGACTGTGCGTTGCCAGCAGACCGGCAGGGCAGCAAGGGGCTGAACTGTCGCTGGATGATGGTGAACTCAGTGAGGTTTCACCGTCCGGACTGGCCGAAGGAACGAGAATCACCGTGCAGGGTCTGTTCGCCAACCAGCCAGCGAGATTGGCATTCCAGAGGAGGCCGCCAACGGAGACGGCACAGGTCGTCGATGTGCTGGTGGCACACGCGCTGTGCAATCCCGAGGTGGCGTTCAGGCTCGACGTCGATGGGCGCAGGATTCTCGAGACAGCGGCAGCGACGGAGATGGCGGACAGGCTGCACGACCTGCTGGGCGGTGCCAGTGAGCGCATGATCGCACTCGCAAGACCGGATTCTGATGAGTCGGCTCCTGGAGAGGAGCGGTGGTCGGGATGGATATCTCCCCCTGACATCTCGAGAGGGCGGGCTGACGATGTGCACGTGATCATCAACGGTAGGCCGGTGGCCGCCCAACCGTTCCTGAAATCGATTCGCCGGGGTTACCACACCCGCCTGATGGTGGGCCGTCATCCGGTGTGCGTGCTGTTGCTCGACCTGCCCGCAGATGAAGTCGATGTGAACGTGCATCCGACCAAACGGGAGGTGCGTCTGCGCAACTCGTGGAGGGTGTTGGAGCGGCTTGAGAGGGCGCTCAAAGAGACATTGAAGCAGATTCCCACCGGTGCCGAACCCACTTCCGAATTCCCGCTGGGTGCGCTCGACGTCCCCTCAGCAGAGCCCGAGGTGAAGAAGGATGTCAGCGAGGCGATCGCCCCGGTCTGGGCGCGTGCTGCAAAGCCGAAGCAGACCCACTTCTACCAAGGGGTTGAGCCCGATGTCACCGAACCAGCCGAGGCCCGACCAGTGTCGACCTCACCACTGGATCAGGAGACATTGCCGGGGCTGGATGAACTCCCCACCGCGCCCGCACTGTCAAGCGCTGAGCGTGACCTGCACCGCTACGCCGAGCGTTCTGCTGCCGTCTCGCCGCTCGATGAGCCCGAAGCGTCGCCGCTGGAAGCGGAGGTAACCGAGGTTCCCGAGATGGAGCCGCTGGCGCAGTTCGCCGATTCATACGTCCTCGCACAGGGCGAGGATGCGCTGTTCGTCGTTGACCAGCACGCGCTGCACGAGCGGATTCGCTACGAGCGACTCAGGAACCAGATGGCCAACTGGGAGTCACAACCGCTCATCGAGCCGCTGCCAGTCGACCTTTCAGCAGTGCAGGCGGCAGTCGTCGATGCTTCTCTGGAGCGACTGGGTGAACTCGGGTTCGCGTTCACTGAGAAGGACGGTTCCTGGCTGCTGACCGCTGTTCCGGCGATGCTCGTCGGAGATGAGCGGCTCGCCGGCTTCCTCGATGATCTGGTGTCCGAACTGCAGGAGAGCGGAGAGGATGGGCCACTGGCGACCGCAGAGGCGTTGGCAGACGAGATCGCCTTCATGCGCTCCTGTCGCGGGGCGGTCAAGGCGAACCAGCGACTGACATTGGCGGAGATGCGCCGCCTGCTCGCTGACATGCGCACCATCGAGAATCCGTGGGCGTGCGTGCACGGAAGGCCGACGATCCTCAAACTCGATGCTAACCAGTTGGACGAGCACTTCGGCCGTCATGGATGACTGCTCTAGCGACTCCGGAAGCAGGATTATGCAACATCACCCGATACGCGCGGCATGACCGACTGGGACGTCGTCATCATCGGTTCGGGCGCGGGTGGTCTCGGTGCTGCGGTCGCACTCTCGAATGTAGGGAAACGGGTGCTGGTTCTCGAGCAGCATTACCTTCCCGGAGGGTGGACTCACTCGTTCTCATTGCAGGGGCACAAGTTCAGCCCCGGAGTGCATTACATCGGCGGGCTAGAGGAAGGAGGGCCGTCGCGACAACTGCTCGAAGGACTGGGCGTCGGCGGCGACATTGAATTCTGCGAACTCAACCCTGACGGCTACGACCATGTCGTGTTCGAGGACGAGACCTTCGACATCCCGCGTGGGCGGAAGAAGTTCATGCAACGCCTGATCGAGCGCTTCCCCGATGAACGAAAGGGCATCG
>CALCOR010000318.1 GCA_937897085.1 uncultured euryarchaeote
AAGCTACCTACGTTGAATGCCATTCACAAGGGGTTCACCTACCGGGCACGTTGCTCAAGCCGAACATGGTGCTCTCGGGGCTGCAGTGCTCGACTCAAGCCGGTGTCGACGAGGTCGCTCGCCGCACCGTCGACTGCCTGTTGGCTCACGTTCCTCACGATGTTCCAGGAATCGTATTCCTTTCGGGTGGACAGTCAGATGAACTGGCTACCGCCCATCTGAACGCGATGAACGCGCTCGACGAAGAGCACCCGTGGGAGCTCTCCTATTCGTATGGTCGCGCGCTGCAGGCGTCGGCGCTGCAGGCGTGGGCCGGCAAGGTTGAGAACGCGGCTGCGGCGCAGGCGGCTCTGGCGCACCGCGCACAGATGAACAGCCTCGCCCGTTCGGGTGACTGGTCGCCTGAACTCGAACCTTGACGACCCTTCCAGTTATTCTTTCTTCGCTGAATCAGGACTGGCTCGGTCGCCCGAAGGTTATTGATACGTAGCCTCATGGCCGGCCGGTTAATGATGAAGCCTTCAGCACCCGACGCGTTCGACGCCATCGACATGGATGAGTACATGACGGTGCTCTCAATCATAGCCAACGCGGACGCGGTACTCAAACCGGAGGAGATGTCCTTCTTCGAGTGGCGAATGGGGCGCATGCTCATCAATCCGAAATTGCGAGTGCGGTTCCGCTCACTGCTGCGTCAGGAGTTCGACATCGAGGAGACAATCTCCGGAATGGACATCCGCACTCTCAGGCTCGCCCTCAGGGACGGCATCTTCCTAGCCGCCGCCGATGGCGAGATCCACCCGTCGGAGGTGGACGCAATCCGGATTATCGCCGACCATGCCGAAGTCGACACCGACCGTCTGCACGAGATGTGGGAATGGGTACGAGATGGGATGGAGTGGATGGCGCAGGGCCCACGCTTGCTCGAACTTCCGCTCAAGGAACGTTCCTAGGCACCCATCAATCAATGGCAGCAAACACCGCATGCTCAGCCGTGCATCGGGTCGTTCTCGACTCGTGGCAGATTGTGCTTCTCGAGCCGGTCGATTAATTCCTGCTTCCTGCCGCCGACTTTGAGGTCGGCTTCGCGTAGCAAATCCTTCAGTTGGTTGCAGTTCAGGTTGTTCAGGTCCTTGGGTGGCTGCTCGGGTGCGGATGGAGCCTTGAGGGGGGCGTTAAGCCTAGGGGACTTGTTGATTTTGGAGTTATTGAGCAAGAGGTTGTTCCCCTGCTTGTCCAGTAGGATCGGGTCACCTGGTGCCCAGTCGTGGACATGTTCCTGAACCCAGATCACGGTTGCCCATTCGCAGATGTCGTAGCCCCCGGAAAGAATGCCGCTGCGCTTGATGTATCCTACCTTCACGATGTCCTTGTCCTTTGACAGCACATTGCCCAACTGCTGGCTGGTGGTTCCGTGGCGCATGGTGGTGTTGATGTGCTCCAGAATCTCCGCCGTGTTGCGCGGGCGGTCTGATAGGAACACCTTGATCTTCTCTCGGATTCTTACTGTCTTCATCTTCTTCTTCCTCCTTCAATTGGCTTTCAATATGCGGCACGTCCAGTAGTCAACGCCGGCTGTCCCAGTCCACCTATGTCGGTGATATAACCGTTACCACAGATGAGCGTCGTTAGTTACGGAATGTAACTACTTTCTCACTACTCATCAGGGTTTGAATCCTACTGTGAGTAACAAATTGAAACTTTCTCCACTGGAAATCGGTAATAAATGGTAATTAACCAAAGGTTTGAAGTCATGTATGCTGACAGAACAGACTGAGCACCTGTCGATAGGTGCCTGAAGCGGAGCGGAGTACATGGTGGACGAAGATGCGAGGCCGCCGGCGAGGCCGCCGCGCCGGATCCGCAGCGGCTACCGGCGGCGCATGCTCGACCACCTCGCTGATGGTGGGGACACGGTCAGTGGAATCGCCTTGGCCGTGGGACTGCGCCTTCCTCACGCTTCGGCGGAGTTGAAGCGGATGCGTCAGGACGGTTTGGTCGCCAGCGACGCGGAGGAGGGGAGTCGCGGGGGTCGCCTGCACCTGACTGCGGTCGGGTGGAATCGTTTGGGGGAGGATGAACTGGCGCGTATGCATGGCTTTCTGAGGGAAGGAATCCCTCCGGACAAGGTCGGTTGTCTGCTGGCGAGGGATGGCCCGCAACTGCTGCTTGCTTACGTGAAGGAGCCCGCTTCCCCTCTGATTCCACTGCCCCGCACGCCCGAAATCCCCCTTGTCGATCCTCAAGCCCCCTCCACTGGAACCGCGGGGGTCTTGCTGGAATGGGTCTGGGCGGTGGCGCGTGAACGGGAACCCCGATGGTTTGACCTCCAAACGCTCGAATTGCGTTCGAATCCTCCGCGAGCCATATCTCCTGATAGCCTTGAGGCGTGGACTGACACTGCTGATGTGATCGGCCTGCTGCGTGCCCGTTTGCTCGACCCGCGCCGTGAGTTGCTCCTCGCGGTAGGAGAATGGTTCGGAGAACCAGATGAGGATGAGTGGCCTCCGGTCCCGAGTCCGCCGCCTGGCACGGGACAGGAGTGGAGTCTGGGCGAGGCGCACCCTGCGACGCCTTCTGTGCGACCTGCAGGTCCGGTTGTCGCCAGCCTCGATGACAGGCTCGCTTCCTCGATGGTACTCACCGCCGCGGCGCACGACGCCCTCATCATCGCTGAGTCGAGTCTCCTGGGCAGGCCTTCCGGGCCAATGCCACTCGCAGCCTTGGAGACCTGGGTCGAGCGTGCTCACCCTCGTCTGACCACCGCTGAGCGCAACCGTCGGCTGGAGAGCCTGCAGCGCCATCTCTCACGCGCCGGCGAATCCCGGCGCGGCGCCTCTCATCGCTGCGATGAGTCGACTTGGCGCAGGTTGCTGCACGACTGGGGTGAGCGTAGTTGGTCGGAGAGCGAGACTTCACCACCCCGGCTTCTCGATGTGCGCGGGTTGAGTGAAACCGCCTGGCTATCGCTGCTTGAATGGTCGGTGCGTGATTCCGACGGGCCGCAGGTGGTTCTCCAACACCCTCCAGGTAAAGTGGATGATCAATTACTGCAGACCCTGCTCGCATCGGCTCGTCTGCGCATGCTCCTACTCCCCGAGGAAGGCAGGTCTCCGACGGGTCATCCGACCCTCAGGCCAGACCCGGTACACCCACTACCGTTCGTGAGGCTGCAACTCGCGACCGATGTCTCTCTGCCCGTCCGGCTCACCCAGAGGCCACCCACAGCGCCCGCCACCCTTCCCGGTGACTGGTCAGCGCCCGCAGGCGCGTACGAGGTTGAGGAAGCTGCGGAGTCGGCTGCCGCATGGGCTGCCGGAGCGGTAGCGCCGGAGGTGGGGACCGATGACGATCCGGATTTGCGTATGCTTTCTGCTCTGTTGAGATACCCTGCAGGAGATGTAGAATGGGCCGACCGCATGGAGAATGCCGATCCCCATGCATCTTGGGTTGCTAGCCCGGCCGAACGGCGCTGGTCGCGATGGCTGCGCTGCGGTGAACAACTGGGCGAGCACTGGATCGGTCTGCTTTCAGTTGAGATGGTCCCGTTGGCGAGTCTAGCCTCGGTCGCTGCCAGCGCACCGCGGGAATGGGAGCGAGCAGCCCATCTGCATCTGACCGATAATCTGCGGAGAGAGGCAGATCTGGGACTCAGGCTGCGCCCGCTCGTCGATGACGGCAGTCTAGACGAAGTAGCCTCATGCTGGCTGGCGGCGGCGCTTACCTCACAGGTCGCATGGCTCGGCTCAGCGCTGATGCGCGACCTGCCGACATGGATCGTGCAGAGGTTGGC
>CALCOR010000319.1 GCA_937897085.1 uncultured euryarchaeote
AGCGACCGTTCCTATCTGCATCGTTCCAGAAGCCCCGCCACCGGCGATGATTGCCAACGACCATTGCAGAGCAGGGTGCATCCCATCCAAACTCGCCGCCATCACACTCGAACCTGCGATGACAGCAGCAGGTGTGGCAATAGTGTCCAGAAGATTATCCAGCCAGGGAATGTAGTAGGCAGCGACCTCAATCAGAGTGGCGGCTGCGAGGATGAGTGTCACCCATGTGTCACCGAGCCAGAGCATGTCTGCGCTGAGTTCCACCCATTCGAAGCGCGCAGCGAGGGAGAGAATCAGTGGTGGCAGGAAGATGCGGAAGCCGCACGCGCTCGCCAGACCGATGCCGATGCTGAACGCGACGAACGCCTGCCAAGGATCCATCTGCTCACCCGGTCTGCTCCTCGACCCAATCAGCGTATCCGTCACTGGCTCCGGCGCGCCAATGCACCACCTGTGGCTCATCATAGGGGTGTTCAGCCACGAGCGCGGCCACAAGTTCCCGCAGTGATGACTCGGAGGTCTTCAGCCGCAGGCACCACTCCTGCTCATCACACAGTTCACCTTTCCAGCGATAGGTCGAGCCGATGCGGCGCTGCACACACGCAGCCAGACCTGCTTCAACCAGCGGGGTGGCGAAGGCGATGACCTGTTCCTCATCCCACGCACCAGGAAGCGTGGTCTCGAGCAACACGATTTCGGTGGTCATGGCACACGCTGGCAGGCAATATGGCATCAATCTGACCGACGCTGAGACACTGCTACCCCGAGAGAACGATTGAAGGCTGAGGGCTGTCCGCCTCGCAATAGAACGAGGGTGTTAGCATGGCCGAAGCCTGGACAGAACCGCTCGACTCAGGTCCGTTGCCAGAAGATGGCTCGCGATTCGACGTCATCGTGGTCGGTGGTGGACCGGGTGGTTCCGCCGCAGCCAGTTACGCAGCGCTAGAAGGGCTTCGAGTACTACTATTGGAAAAGGCTGTTTTTCCGCGCGATAAGACATGCGGCGACGCTGTTGGCGGCAAGTCACTGAAGCACGTAGCGGAACTAGGCGTCAAGCCGATGATCGAAGCGACGCCGCATTTCCGCGTAAACGGCATCCTGTTCAGCAGCGCCAACGGCAACGAGGCGCTCATTCCACTACCTGAGGAGGAGGTAGAGAATCTCGAAGCGGGTTACTCTCTGCCTCGACTCCAATTCGACTACATGATGTTCAAGCGCGCTCGTGACCTTGTTCTTGAGAACAACGGAGTGGTAATCCAAGACTTCACTGTCACGGAAGTGAACGTGAGCGGTGAAGGAGAGGGGGATGAACAGCGCATCACTGGTATTACTGGAGTCATAGGTGGAAAACGGAGTGGAAATGATTTGATGGTTTTCAACGCGCCACTGACTGTAGGGGCAAGTGGGTACACTTGTTTGGTTGCAAAGACAATCACCGAAGTGTGCTACAGCGAGCCGATGCGTGACGATGTGCACTATTGTGGAGCGTACCGTGAATACTGGACAAATGTGAAGGGTTGTGAAGGAAGTTCCGGCCCGATTGAAATCCACTTCATCAACGAGATCATTCCGGGTTACTTCTGGATTTTTCCTGTAGGGAAAAATGATGATGGGCAAAATATCGTCAATGTTGGGATAGGGATGGTCATCGACGAGATGAACAAGCAAACGGTCAAACTGCGAAAGCTACAGGAATGGGTCATCAAAGAACACCCTAAATTCAAACTCAGGTTCGCGGATTCAGAACTGGTCGATGGTTCATGCAAAGGATTCCAACTCCCATTCGGCTCCCCACGCAAGAATCCTCCTTCTTTCCAACCCCGCCGGTCTGCCATGGCTGGCGCCATCTGCATTGGTGATGCTGCCTCTCTAGTCGACCCTTTCAGTGGCGAAGGAATCGGCAACGCGCTCGTCACAGCCAAGATGGCCATCAAGCACTTCGATGCTGAGAAGCATGGTGATGGGCTTCCACTCTCAGCTGCCCATTCCTACATGGATGACTTATGGGAGACTCTTGGCCCGGAGTTGACGAACTCATTCAAATTACAGGGACTCGTTCGCAAGAAGCGTGTGATGAACTGGTTCATCGGTAAGGCAGGGCGCAAACCTGAGATTCAGCGGGCGTTGACGGACATGATCGCTAGCAAGGAGGCTCAGGGTCAATTCCACAGTAAATGGTGGATGTTCAAGACCTTGGTATTCTGAGGTGTAGTGTGATGAGTGACGCTTCTCTCCCAGGAATCAAGGCGGTTTTCTGCGACCTCGACGGTACCCTCTACCTCGGTGATGAGTTGATTCCCGGGGCACTGGAATTCCTCGAACGCTGCGAGGCCCGCGGCATCCGTCGCTTCTTCCTGTCGAACAACTCGTCGCGCTCGGTCGAGCAGTATCTCACCAAACTCCACGGATTGGGCATACCCGCTGAAGCGGATGACGTCATGCTGTCGACCCACGACCTGATTGCTTGGCTCACCGAGGAAGAGGTCAGTGACACCTACCTGGTTGGGACGGAGGGAATGCGGGCCATGCTCGAGGGTGCTGGCATCGAAACGCAGTCCAAGGCACCCGAGTACGTCGTGCTCGGATACGACACCGAGATCACCTACGACAAACTCGCCACGGCTTCGATTCATCTACACGCAGGCGTGCCTTTGGTGGCCAGCCATCCGGACATCGTCTGCCCTTCACCTGCTGGAGCTAGTGGAGAAGTGATCGGAATCCCAGACTCTGGTGCGTACATGGCGCTGTTTGAAGCAACCACAGGGGTGCGGCCGGTGCATGTCTGCGGAAAGCCGAACGCGGGAATGCTGTTACACAAGGTGGTCGAACTGGGACTTGAGCCGAGTGGGTGTGCCATGATTGGCGACCGGCTGTACACCGATCTAGAGATGGCCGCGCAGGCGGGTGTGCACGGAGTGCTGGTGCTTTCAGGTGAGGCGACTGCCGACGATGCTCGGGCTGCCCCTCAGAATCCTGACTTGATTGTCGAGTCGGTTGATTCGCTGTTGCGCTGAGGTTGCCAATCTGCGGGGAAAGCCCAGCATAGAGGCATTCATTGAAAGGTAGAACGCACTGCTCGTACTTCGTGAATCCTGCTTGGGGAGACATCGGAGCTGCCGAATGCGACCTCGCCTCCTTGCCAGAAGTGGAGGTAGTTCCGCGCCTGCCCAACAACGAGGAAGCAGTACTCCGTCTGGCTGCGATGGGAGTGCTGTTCGACGAGGTGCTGCAGGAGGCGATGGCGATATGTCCGAGGCAGCGACACGCGCTCGAACAACCTTTGCTCGATGAGGTCGACCTCGAGGGCTCAGCACTCAGATTGCCATGGTGGCATGAGGTGGAAGGGAGTTGTGCGTTGATTCCTGGTCACTACGAGACCGCGCAGGTGTTCCAACTACTGAGGATGAGAGTCGGTGACCGGGTGTTGCTGCTGGGTCCGCGCGGAAATTACTGGACGGAATTGCTGGTTCGGGTCGGTGCATCCGAACTGCTCGTCATCGAACCTGATGAGATGCGACGCGCTACACTGATCGCCCGCTGGGAGCAGCTGGGGCTCGATGAGTTGTGTGAAGAGCATGATTGTGAAGTGAGGTGGGGGGGGTGCGTTGAGTTGGCAAACGAAGTAATGCGCAGCGAACCGTACTGGGACCGTATGCTGCTCACAGGAGCGTTGCCTCGACTACCGCTCGAGTTGCTCAAGGGGCTCACACATGATGGGCAGGCTCTGGTCGTCGTAGGAGACGGTGGGCAAGGCATGCTGCAACTGGTCACGCCGACGAGCAAGCGAGAGTGGACCGCCCAGCACGTGACCCACTTCGGAGTTGATGATTTCAGACCCGAGGTGGCCTCGGTGCTAGAGGGCATCGAGCCACCCGTGGAGGGGGTGGCCGAGGCGGTGGAGGCCAGCGAGGCTGAGCGGATACGCGCTTGGACTCTGGCCAACAACGACCCGATACGCGACCGTTTTGCTCCTGAAAGAATCCTACGAATGATGGCTGACATCTGGAACTCGGCGGGACCTGTGTTCGCTGGCTTGGAGGATGCCGAGGCTGATATTCGAACCAAACTGGCCGACGATCTGTTCCGTCTCGGGAATACTCTTGGTCAACTGAATGTGATTGGCTTGGCAGGTGAGCATCACGCCGAGTCGTTCAGGTTGCTGCCCTCCGCTGAATCTGCGACCCTTCTAGGTTGGTCTTATTCAGAATCTGGGGGGGATGGGCGGGATTCCGCCCTCGCCTGGTATAGACGGGCGATTGAGACTGATCCAACGCTGGGAAATGCATGGAACGATATCGGTGCACTGCTGCTCGATAGCGGTGAATTGAAAGAAGCGGTTCCGTGGCTCAGCACTGCCACACAAGCCCCTCGCTACGACGCACAGGGATTCCCTTGGTTGAATCTGGCACGAGTGCATGAGATGTTGGGCAACAAGATGGCTGCGTTCGAGGCAGCGCGTGAAGCGCTGGAACACCTTCCTGATGACGAGGACGCGCTGCGCATCTTCGACGAATCGGGCGCCGGGCTCATCTGACCTGTTCGTCTACTGGCTGTCCTGATGGTTCTGGCTGGGCGACTTGCACCACACCCGGCTGCACCAACTGCGGCTGCGTTGCTGGGATGTTGTAGACTACAGGAATCTGCTGCTCTCCTCGATGAGCGATGGACGAACCAGATGTGGCCATGGCGAACGCTATTCCAACCATCATCAGGCCGACAAGAGAACCTGCACATCCAATCGCTATCATCGGATTACTCGGGTAGACCACCAGCCCGAGCATGAACACCAGCATACCGAGGGTGGTGAACGCGGAGCCAATGATGGTGAGTGGTTTTCCCTGCTCCATCAGTACTCACCCCTAGGTGCCGAGTTGCGTGTGGTGGGTGCGGGCATCATGTGTTCGTGCGGGCAACCTGTGCATCAAACTGACGTCAGGGAGGCGAAGCAATCATTGTGGAAAACGATGAGCGGGGGTCATGCCTGAGGATGTCGTGCTGGTGACCGGGGCTTCGGGCTACATCGGCAGTCACGTGGTCGCTAACCTGCTCGCTCGCGGCATGCATGTACGCGCGGCTGCTCGTGACCCAGGGCGAACCGAGCACCTGCTACAGCTCCCGGTCAGTGACGGGGGCTCGCTCGAGGTCGTCAGCATGGACCTGTTTGATACCGACTCGGTGAATGCGGTGGTGGCGGGATGCAGTGATGTGATCCACACCGCAGCCGCGGTGCGCGTGGTCGCCAAGAACCCGCAGCGGGACATCGTCGACCCGTCGGTGGTGGGATGTCAAAATCTAGTGGCAGCCATCGACGCAGCAGGTTGCGTCGAGCGGTTCGTGCACAC
>CALCOR010000320.1 GCA_937897085.1 uncultured euryarchaeote
CATAGTGAACAGTCCGGCGACCTGAGCGCCCATTTTCAACCTTTGGAGCAATCCTGCCGCTGCGCGGCCTCGGTGCCTTCGTTGTTATCAACCGACTTCATTTCGGCCGTTCCATGTCCAGCGACAGCGTTCTTCCCTCCGCAGAGAGGTTGGAGTCGCTACTCAAGGTGGGAGCCTTGCCACTGCTCACCGGCGCTTTCCTGCTCACCTTGGTGCTTGGATCGTTCCTGTTCCCACTCCCCTCGTTCCATACCGATCTGGCCGAGTTCAGCCCTGAGTCAGATACTGACGTGGCCGAGGCGCGCATCCTAGAGAATTTCGGGGAGGAGTCCCGCCTGCTCGGTGTACATGTGACAAGCACCTCCAGCGACGGCAATGCCCTGAGCATCACTTCGCTGCAGCAGCAACAGACCGACCTTGGGGCGTTGCGCGAGTGGGCCGCCCAGAACGGCCATCTCATCGAGGGATCGATGACGGCACCGGAGATAATCCAGCGAGCGCTCGATGAAGAGGCCGACGACGGACTCAGCCTACAGGATGTCACCAGTTGGGAGCAGTTGATCAACGAAACCGTTCCAGAGGGGACACAGTGCATCGATGGGGCGGCTGATGGGGAACTGGTGACCTTGGCGGGATTCGCCAAGGATGCATTGATCCATCGGGACCTGGTGTTCGAGGAGACCACCTGCGCTTGGCTCGACACGAACCGCTCTTCTGGGGATGCCTCCCCGTTCGCATCGAGCACGCTGTGGGTACTGTACATCAATCCGGAACTTGAGGACGAGGTCCGACAGAACATGGTGAATCGGTTGCGCCTGCAACTGAACCAGATGGAGGCATCCGATGGGAGCAGCCTCGAATACGGTGTCATCTCCAACGACCTCATCAGCCACGACATCAACCAGGGGACCCTTGGCAACCTTGTCTGGCTGATCGCCGGTGCAGTCGCGGTGGTAGTGCTGCTGCTCGCCATAGCGTTCCGCTCGGTCCAAGGGGTGGCCTTTCCTCTCGTGGCTCTCAGCATGGCGTTGGTGTGGACCTACGGGGCTATCGCAGTCTTCCACACCCGCTTCTCAGTACTGGAGGTCGCCGTGGCTCCCGTGGTCTTGGGTCTCGGTATCGATTACTCGATTCACCTGCAACGGTTCTACAACGTGGCGCGAGACAAGGGGCAGGATGCAGCCGCTGCCTGGGTCTCTGCCTGCCGCGCTCTCTCACTTCCACTATCGATCGCTGTGGTCACCACTATTGCTGCCTTCCTCGCCAACGTCGTCTCACCTCTTCCTCCCGTGCGCCTGTTCGGACTGACACTCGCCTTCGGGGTCCTGTCGGCGTTCGTGACCGCCACCGTCGTCGTCGGATCGATGCATGTGCTGATGGAAAGTGCAAGGGACAGGATTTCTCGCACAGCCGAACGAGATTTGACCAGTCGCTTCGCACGTGAACTCGTCATCACCCAGCGTAGGACTCAAGCGGTGGTACTCGTGCTGGTCACGCTGCTGACTGTCGGCTCGGTGGTGATTGCCGCGTCCCGCCTCGAGACCGAGTTCGACTTGAGCGACTTCCTCGCAGAGGACATGGAGATCATGCAGGTCAGGGATGAGTTGTTCGCCTCCTACGAGGTGACGGGATGGAGTCCGATCTACATCCTGATCGAGCCGCAGTCAGGCGACGATGCGATTGTGGACGATGGGGCATTCGTAGATTCCCTCGACCAGATGGATGCCCGTATTCGACTCGCTCCGCGGGTCATCATCCCTCGCTCCGCCGGAGATGGGAATGCGATGTACGAAGGCGTGCACCCACTGCTGATCGACGCCATCGAACAGGATCCTGAATTCGGCCAAAGGCACAGCCTCTCATTGCTTGGCAACGAACTGGTGACATCGGCCAACTACCAATCAGGAGACTTGGCGGCAGCATTGGTTGAATTGAGTCAGAACAACTCCTTGGCGGACCCCTTGACCGGCGAGGACTGGAGCACTCGAGTCGCGAATTCCGTTATCCTTGACGAGTCCGGAGGTCAGGCGCGCATCCTCTTCATGCGTATCGAGGTGCAGGTGCAGGCATCATCGAACAGCGAGATCAAGGAATCTGTCGACGGTATGCTGGAAGTTGTCGAGCAGTCGAGTGGACGATACGGAATGGATGCTCGCATGTATGTTACAGGTGATCTCGTGGCTCTGACCCTCGTGATGCAGGGATTGACGACCTCGCAACTGGAATCCACGGGCATCAGCTTGATGGTCTCGTTCATCGTTCTGCTCGCCATCACGCGGCGCATCGGACCGGCTGTGATGGTGATCACTCCGGTGGCCGTCGCCGCCGTATGGGTGGTCGGGGGAATGGCGCTACTGAACCTCAACTGGAATGTGCTAACGGTGATGGTCACTGCGTTGACCATAGGGCTGGGAATCGATTACTCGATTCACGTATGGAGGCGGTTCGAGGTTGCCTGCAACGAAGGCAAGGACCCTTGGTCGGCACTGCGCGAGACCCACGCTACGACAGGAGTCGCACTACTGCTCTCTGCTGGGACAACCATCTGTGGATTCCTGGTACTCCGCCTCTCGCCTATGCCCGTAGTGCAGGACTTCGGAATCGTCACCGCCATGACTGTGTTCTTCTCGCTGCTGCTGGCACTTGGGCTGCTGCCGATCCTACTGGTCATGGACAGCACGTTCGAGGGTGGATGGAACGGCGACTCTCAGGATGGCTCCTGAAACAGTTCGGTCAGTTCCAGTCCCTGTTCGCGCGCTACCAGAGCAAGAGACATCCACAACGTGATGTCGCCGAGCGCGCGGATTTTCCTCTGCGCCCTGCGCATTACCTCCTGACGTTCGAGTCCGCAACCAGAAGATATCGCTTCCAACAGCGTCGGGATATCATCACTCAGGCCCGAATCCTCTCGTTCTATAGATTCCTTGGTTGTCTCTGAACCATCTGTTGGAAAAGGCTCAGCATCGAGGCCGGTTCGAGAGGGAGATTCCACTCCATCTTTGGGTTCGGATGATTTATCTGGCGGCAGGGAAGGTGGTTCGAGAAGCAGATTCTGACGGGGGAACCATCCGAGGGGAATTTCCACCCCCTCCAGGTCGACCCCAGGAAGAAGGCCCCCTCCATCACTTGTGATCCAGCCGGACTGTACTAGACGTGCGAGCACCTCGTCAGCATCCACGGGGGAGAGCCATCCGAGGTCGAGACTCCATGACCGAGTGACCTGCCCGGAGTCGAGTGTTGCCTGCGCCCACGGTCTCCATGTTAGCGCAAGCAGACGACGCAGGTCCTCGCGCGCCTCCTCTTCAAGCGTCATCTCCTCTCCTCGAGCATTCGCGCCCCGTCGAGCACCCATCCGATAACACGCCGGTCACCCCTCATCAACTGCACCTGTCGCCCCTCAGCCGGAGCCAACCACCATCGAAACCGCTGCAGCAGGTCATCGGGCAGCATCCTCCACACCCTGTCAAGGTCACCTCTACGTCTGCTCACGAGAAGCACGGCAGACGGGCCCGTGCTCATCAGTTCGCGTAATCTCGGGATGAGGCTGTCTGCAGTCCAGCCGCGTACGGAGCCGCCGTCCGAAGGAATGAGCGCACGCAACAAGATTTGCTCGGATAGTGCGTGACCGAGTTCGATCTCTGTATCGGGCGCCCAGGCATCGATGGCGACGCGCACCGATCCGAGCATCAGCAGGTCGACCAGATCTTTGTGCAGGCTCACGTCGGCATCGACCTGAACCTCACCCCATGAGGGGATGAGCAGTCGCAACTCATCGAGCGGAAGCCCCCCTCGTCCATCCCTGCGGATTTCGAGGTGCATCGAGACGTTCTCGAGCCGCGGGTCGTCGAATCCAACCGGCCCTGGAAGCAGCCGGGTACCTCCCCAGACGAACCTGGCCAAGGTCTGCACCATGTCCCACCTCTCTCGCCGTCAGTGGCGAAGTGGCATCAACCCGCCGCTTGAAGAATCATGTACCGGTGCCGTCGTGCACGCAGTGATGGCGGATTCTTCGAATGCATCTGGCGACACCGGTGAACTGGTTGCGACTCCCGCTGATGAGGTGCTTGAACCAGCGCCGGACGGAGGTGCCAGACCATTCAGCACAGCGTTTCTGGCACTCATCGTGGTGGCCATGCTGGGGAGTGTGGTGATGATGCGCATCTACCTCCCCTATGCGCGCGAGGGTTCGCGCGACCTTCTTGAAGAGGGAATCGTGCTTGAAGAGGTGGCCAACGGCCTTGGAAGCCCGTCCTGTCTGCACTGGCATGACAGTGTCTGGTTGCTCGTCTGCGACCGGGAAGGGCGTCTGCTAGTGCTTGAGATGGACGAGAGCGGCGACTTCGCACCCCCAATGGAACTGTTGACTGGATTGGACAGGCCGCACGGTACGCTGACATGGACGGATCCGAACAATGGAAGTGAACGACTGTTCGTTACGGAGGCGGGCAAGTTGACCGCGTGGGACCTAGAAGCCGACAGCGACCCGGGAAGTTGGGGTTTAGGTGTCGGCGATGTGCTGGTGAGCGGCATCCCCTCGGGAAATCACCAGACTAACGCAGTAATGCCCGGAATCAATGGCAGTCTGCTCTGGCACAGCGGCTCGACCTGCAACATCTGTAGCGAGGATGACGAGCGCAACGCCGCGCTGCTCGAGGTCGATCCGTGGACTGGTGAGCATTCCGTGGTGGCCAGCGGGGTGCGCAACTCGTATGACGGGGCTTGGATGGATGGGGTCGGTTACCTGTTCACCGACAACGGCCGCGATTGGGATGGGGATGATTACCCCTCAGAGGAGCTCAATCTGTGGGTGGATGGCGCCGCCTACGGATGGCCCGACGACTCCCCCGAAAATCCCTCACCTCAAGGAACCCTCGGCCCAGTGGCCACGTTCACCCCCCAC
>CALCOR010000321.1 GCA_937897085.1 uncultured euryarchaeote
CGGCGGGTGAAAATTGACGTACTGAACCAACACGGGGGAAACCGGAGAGTGTGCGATGGGCGAGACAGGAGCAGCGATTTCCGTGCGCGGGCTCGTGCGCGGGTACGGTACGCTGCGAGTTCTCGATGGCCTGAATATGACCGTTGCCGCGGGCAGCATCTACGGTCTACTCGGCCCTTCCGGATGCGGCAAGACAACTCTACTGAAGGTGGTGCTCGGTCGACTAATACCAGAGGCTGGCGAGGTCAGTGTGCTCGGGGACCCGCCTGGAGAGAAGGGTTCACCAGTACCCGGTTCGGCCGTCGGCTACAGCCCACAGGAGATCGCACTCTACGAGGACCTCACGATCGCCGAGAGCATGCTCTTCCACGGCCGCCTGCATGGAATGCCCGTCGAGCGTATCAGGGAACGAGAGGCGTGGCTCATCGACTTCCTCGACCTGCCTGAATCAACACGCCAGGTGGGCAAGTTATCCGGCGGTCAGAAGCGGCGGGTCAGTCTCGCGGTAGCACTTCTTCACGAGCCGCAGTTGCTCCTGCTCGATGAGCCGACGGTGGGCGTCGACCCGGAGTTGCGCGCTCGCCTCTGGGAGCATCTGCGCACCATCGCCGAGGGGGGGGTGTCTGTCGTCGTGACCACCCACTACATCGACGAGGCGAGCAAGGCGGACCGCGTCGGAATGATGCGCAACGGCGTACTGCTCGCCGAGGATTCACCGGGTGCCGTGATGGCTGCACAACAGGCCGACTCGCTCGAGGAGGCCTTCCTGTCATTGTGCAGTCGCGATACCTTGGAGGTGACCCAATGAGCCTCAACTTCACCCGCGTGGGCGCCATCGCCGGCCGCAAGTTCGCCAGCCTGCGCCGCGACAAGCGCATGGTCGGCTTCATCGTCATCATGCCCGCCATCCAGATCCTGCTGTTCGGGATCGCGCTCGGTGGCACCCCGACCGGGCTCGATGTGGCGGTCATCGACGAGGGTCCCACCCAACTCAGCACGTCGGTCCTCGTTGAACTCAACCAATCTGAGCCGCTGGTGCTGCACTACGACGAGGAGAGTGTGGAATCAGCGCGCTCCGGGGTTCAGGAGGGTGAGTACTGGGCGGTGATCCACATCAGGCAGGATGGGACCATCGAATTGCATCTGGACAACTCGAACCAGCAGATATCACAGACCATCATCATCGAGGTGCGTGATGCTCTCACCGCTGTTGCGGAGGAATCAGGTGCCCAACTTCCCGTCGAGATCGCCGAGCCAATCTACGGTGATGCGGCGCCGGCGTTCATCGATTTTCTGGCGCCGGGAATCATGACGATGGTCTGCTTCATGTTCAGCCTCATCCTGACCTCAATGGCGTTCGTAGGAGAGCGCTATGACGGTACTCTCGACCGCGTGTTCGCCGCTGGGACCCGCCCCGTGGAGATTCTGCTCGGTCACCTGCTCGCCTTCTCCACCATCCTTGTCGGCCAGGTCACAGTGGTGATTCTGATCGCCGTGTTCGGCTTCGACATCCCGGTCAACGGCTCACCCCTGCTGCTGTTCGCCGTGGGCATCTTCCTCGGACTCGCCGCCATGTGCATGGGTCTGTTCGTCTCCAGCAAAGCGAAATCTGAATTTCAGGCGATGCAGCTCAACATGCCGGTCATGTTCCCGGTGATGCTGCTCTCGGGAATCCTCTGGCCCGTCGAAGCGCTGCCCACCTTCATCCAGCCACTCTCATGGGCGCTGCCGTCCACTTGGACCGCTGAGGCGTTCCGCTCGATCATGGTGCGCGGCTGGGGAATGAGTCACTCGGAGGTGTGGATCGCGTTCGTGTTCAACCTCGCCTTCGCCGCCTTCGCGCTGATGCTCGCCGCCCGTTCCCTCAAGACCAGAGAGTGAATCATTCTGATTCAGAGACGCCGATGCCGTACGGATCCTCTTCACTGACATCGAGGTTATTGTCGCCGTAGAACATAGGGATGCGCTGCCAATCGGTGTACCCGAACACCGCTTCCTTGACCATCCACAACAGGTAATCGAGGAACCCGAATGCGAGGAAGACGATGGTCAGGAACTTCACCAATTCGATATGAGGCAACTCACCCCCTCCTGAGGCGGAATCGACGAACATGTAGACGATTCCAGCCATTGAGATGAACATCGAGACGATGTTGGGCCACGGATCTTTGCGTTGCTTCACTGGCTTGTGCCTGTGATCGTCATGCAACCAGTCTCCAGCCGCCCAGATCGCCTGAGTGGCCACCCCAAGAAGAAGCAAGATGCGGGAATAGAACATTCCAGTGTCGTTCTCCATGAACGCCCCTTCGTAGAGACCGACGACGATCGTGACCAGCAGCATGGAGTGAGCCGACAGCATCTGGGTGCTGTGCGGTTCCCCGTCCCTAACCTTCTTCCAGATGCGGTCCGGTCGGGCGATGAGGAATATCCAGATGAGCGGTATCGAGAACGATGCGTTCACTCTGTCCTCAGAGATATACCCGGTCTCGTTGGCGAACACGAGTGCGATGTGCAGGATGCAGA
>CALCOR010000322.1 GCA_937897085.1 uncultured euryarchaeote
ACATCAAGCTGCCCGTGTCGTCGTCGACGCTGAGCACGGAGCAGAGCGAGCTCTACTACTCGATGATCCCGCGCGAGGCCACCTGGTGCTTCACCGTGTACGCGCTGCGCCCCAACCGCGAGAAGCGCAAGGACGAGGACAAGGCGTCGAAAGCGAAATCGAAGAAGGAGAAGCGCAAGAGCAAGGCCAAGGGCAAGGCCAAGCACATCGACCTGGACATGAACAGCCACGCGGCGGCGGGCAAGCACAGCGAGCTGGACGAGCTGCTCACCGTCAAGTCCGAGTTCATTTTGTTCAACAAAGCGTCGCGCAGCAGCCCGGGTACCAGTGGAATGCCCATCAGGCATCACCTCCGTAACGGGCGGCAAGGGCAGCCACCATGATTTCGTGAATCTCCTTGGCGGCTCCCATGTTGTAGTCCCACGCTTCCTGGAAATCCTCGGGCGAGAGGTCGCCGTCCATCTGCAAGAAGACCAGTTCACCGCTGTTGGGCAGGATACCCATCGGCAGGTCCGCATCTCCATAGTTGTCTTCCTCCTTGTTGAGGTCGAGGACGACCACGCCGTTCACCCTCCCGCTGGCCACGCTGACGACCATGTCGGTCATCGGGATGCCCGCATCCGCGAGGGCCACCGAGGCTGCTGTCAGGCCGACGCAGCGCGTTCCTGCTTCGGCGCACATGATCTCAATCTCGACGCGAATCTTGGAACGGGGGTATAGTTCGAGCTGTACGACGCTTTCGAGGGCGTTGGCGGTAACCTTGCCGATCTCGCGACTACGTCGGTTGAATCCCGGGCGGATGCGATCGGTGACGCTGAACGGTGCCATGTTGTAGCGCACGTCGAGCACGCAGCGGTCCTGTCGCGATATCTTGCGCGGATGGGCTTCCATCGGCCCATATACCGCGGCAATCGCCAGGTTCGTTCCCCACTGGACTCTCGCCGAGCCATCCGCAACCGGAACCACCCCCGCTTCAATCTCAATCTTCCGTAGTTCATCCGGGCGGCGCCCATCCATGCGGGTACCGTCTTCATTCAACATCTGGACATCTCCGTATCCACCCATTTTTATTCACTCTCCTTTCATTCCTCGAGAACGCCACGAACGCGGCTCTCGATATCCGGTCGATGACCGGCTTCGCGGATGACGCTGAGCGCAGAGCGCGCCAGGCGGGTGCCCGATGCGTCACCTTCGATCCATATTCGTCCGTTCTGGCCAACGACCATGCGACAATCGCTTGCCTCCTTGATCGACTTGAGCATTTGACCATCGACGCCGACCACCCTGCTGAGCAGATGTGACGGTACCGTGTCAACGAACCCTGAGTTCAACTTGCGGAGCCCCATGCCCTTCATCGTGACCACGGCACCGTGGTTCTCGTCAACCTCCTGCACACGGCAGAGGACTGTCGAGCCGACATCCATGTACTCCCTCGTTGCACCGAAATCTACCTTGCCAGCGGCGAGGCTCATTGGAAGAATTGCATTGAACGGCCCACCGATGTCGATGAACCAGATGTTCGAGCGCATCCCTTCCACGTAACCGACTATCAGGTCGCCCGGACGAGGGGTGTATGCCGTATGCACCGGATGCACCGACAACTCGCCGCCCTTCTCACTAAGATGGCCGAGCCGTGTGGCAATCAATTCGCCGTTGCGCCGAAGCACACCATGGCCTGCTCGACGCTCGCCGATTTCACCAAGCGAATCGCCGGGAATGACCAGTCGACCAACGTCCCCTGAATCACTCATGTAGACCCTCAGTCGCCGCCGACCGGCCCGCCCTCTATAACCGTTGCATAGCAACGAAGGCGGGCTGATAGTCCTCAATCGAGTTCCTTCACGACCACGTCGGGAGCGCGCTTGCCCACCTTGGCGATGTAGTCGATCTTCATTCCTGCCGGAACCTCGACAGTGAACGCCCAGTCACCATTGGCGAGCCACTCCTCACGCAGGACGTCCTCCCTGACCATTGACAGCACTGAGCCGTAGTTGGATCCGGAAATCTTGAACGCGAGTTTGACAGTGGTGAACGAGAGGGGGATTAAGGGGCGAATCTCGTCTACGGCAGTCTTCACCTGCTTGTCTACCGGGATGAACGGGTCGACACTGAAGCGGGCCTCATCCAGAGCGTTCTCGATGCGTTGTGGGGGATGGGGAAGTTTCGTCTTCGGATCGATGGCGAGCATGGCGATCTCTGCGATGATGGCGGTACGTTTGTCGGCGACCATCTTCTTGCGTTGCTCTGTAGTCAACTGTACTGAGCCATCCATGAGAATCTTCGCAACGCACTCCGCCAGGTCTGTCGTCCCGAACACACCGACCAGTTTCTCTTCCGTCGGCCGGTCGCCCGCCTTGGCGTCATGCCACACCTCATCGGTGGCAAGCAGGTCATCGAGCTCAACCGATTCTGGGTCCTTCTTCCAAGGATCTACAAGGTCAGGGTCGACCAGGATCTCGTAGCGCTTTCCACCTTTCTCGAGGCGAGCGATGACTGCATCATCGAGACTGACCATGGTGACCCACGCGGAGGAGGAGGGGGGGAGGGCAATAGCCCTTCGCAACAGAAATGTGAGTGCCCTCGCGCTCGTATTCACTCTTCGTCGGTGGTGAGTGGCTTGAGGCGTGCAATCTGCTTGCTGACCTCGTCGCGATCAAGCAGTCGGTAACCGTCGATGTTGAGCACGGCGATCTCCACCGCGTCCTCGTTGAGTTCGTCCTCAAGCGAGTCACGCAGCGCCTCGAGCCCAATCTTGCAGGCCGCATTCATCGTCATGTTCTCCTTCCATTGCTTCTCGAAGAACTCAACCACACTGTTGCGTCCACGCCCGATGGCGCCGGCCTGATAGGACTGGTATGCGCCAGAAGGGTCGGTTTCGTAGAGGTGCATGCCGTTATCATCGCAGCCGGCGATCAGCAGTGCTGTGCCGAACGGCCGCACCCCACCGTATTGGGTGAATGACTGCTTGAAGTCGCAGATCTTCTTGGTGAGCACGTCTACGGGGATGCGGCTGCTGTAGGTGATGCGATTGACCTGGCATTCCGTGCGCGCGCGTTCGACCAGTTGACGAGCATCGGCAACCAGTCCAGAGGTGGCGAAGCCGATGTGCTCGTCAATCATGTAGACCTTGTCGATCGACTCGGGGATGATCAGGCGGCTGGCAATGCGCTTGTCGACGATGAGCAGGACGCCGTCTCGGAACTTCAGTCCGACTGTGGTCGTTCCGCGCTTGACTGATTCTCTCGCATATTCCACCTGAAACAGCCTCCCATCGGGGCTGAAGGTGGTGATTCCGTGGTCATATCCTCGTCCGCTCGGCTGCATCCCGTGTACCCGGTGTCGGCTCAGAATCTACCTCTTAAGAACCTTGGTCGTGTCTCCTCCGAACCTCGCTGGAGGGCGGGCCCCTTTTCCGAGCCGGCCTTCTCCCAAGGCCATGCGCGTACTCGCTCTCTCCTCAGGTGGCAAGGACTCATGCTACGCCATCTGGTGGGCGCTCCTGCGAGGATGGGATGTCTCCAGCATCATCACCGTGCGTGTCACAGGCGATGATTCGATGACTTTCCAACTTCCAACCGTCGGAATCGCTCGCCTGCAGGCAGAGGCGGGCGGCATCCCTTGGCATGAGATCGAGGTGGAAGGGGATGAAGCAACGGAGATGGATGAACTTGAGGCGGGAATTCGGCGCATCACACGCAACGACGCCGTCGATGGCATCGTCTGTGGCGCTTTGCGCTCAGATTACCAGAAAACGCGTGTTGAACAGATGTGCGAGAGGCTCGAGATGCATTCGTTCACACCACTCTGGCATCATGAAGGCGACCAGCACATGCAGGAACTTGTGGACCACGGTTTCGATGTCACGCTGACCTCGGTTTCTGCGGATGGTATTGACAATGAATGGCTGGGAACTCGACTCGACATGAGCTCGCTCGGGCGTCTACGTTCCCTAGCATCGGAGTTCCGCTTCAACATCGACGGAGAAGGCGGAGAGTTCGAGACCGCAGTATCGGGAGCCCCATGGATGGTTGGGCGCATCGAATTGGAGGGCAGTCGCCATTCCAGCGGTGGCCGTCACTGGTTGGAGATTGAACGGGCTGAAGTCGTCTGAGCATTCCAGATGTTCCCCTTGCCTTGGCGGCAGTCTCAAACGGGACCCCCATGTCCCTGCATCACGGGGTAGCGATGTCGCTGTGTCCGTTAGATTACCGCTACGGGCGAGACAGCGTCAAGCATATCTGGTCTGATGATGGGCGCCATGCCCGTCAACTCGAGGTGGAGCGGGCGCTCGTCTGGGCGCACAAGGAACTCGGCCGGGTTAGCGAAGACGACTATCGCGAGGTGGCTGCCGTAGCCGATCCGCTCATAGTGACCAAGGAACGGGTAACAGAGATTGAGAACGAGACGAAGCACGATATCATGGCACTGACGCGTGCCATGACCGAAGCAGCAGGGGATGCAGGTTGGTGCATCCATCTTGGAGCCACCAGCAACGACATCGTAGACACTGCCGTTGCACTGCAGATCCGTGACTCCATCTCACAGCAGGTAGAAGCCGTCCAGACGCTGATGGCCACTCTGTGCGACCTTTCCGAGCGCGAGCGGGACACCGTCATGCTCGGGCGCACGCACGGGCAGGCAGCTACACCGATTACATTCGGCCTCAAGGTGGCCGTGTGGATCGACGAGTTTCGCCGGCATCTCATCCGGCTTGTGCAGATGGCGCCGCGCGTATGCGTCGGAAAGTTCCTCGGAGCAGTGGGCACAGGCGCGGCACAAGGTGAAAATGCGCGCGAACTGCAGGCACTGGTGCTCACCCACCTCAACCTCGGGGTCCCCCTGGTGACCACACAAGTCGTCGGTCGCGACCGCTACATCGAGTGGGTCTCCTGGATGGCGAACGTAGCCACTAGCGTGGAGAAGATCCTGCAAGAGGTTCGCAACCTTCAGCGCAGCGAAATCGCCGAGGTTGCCGAGGCCTTCGATGTCGACAAGCAGGTCGGTTCCTCGACGATGGCGCATAAGCGCAACCCAATCACATCCGAGAACGCCTGCGGACTGGCGCGCGTCGTGCGCTCCATGCTGCTGCCAACGTGGGAGAACGCGCTGCTATGGCACGAGCGGGACCTCGCCAACTCATCCGCCGAGCGATTCACCCTGTCACACTCTGTGGTGCTGCTGGACGACATCCTTGGCAAGTCGGACAAGGTGTTCGCTAACCTGGTCGTCGACGCCGAACGGATGCAGACCAACATCGATGCGCAGAAGGGTCTGGTCATGGCTGAGAAAGTGATGCTCGAACTCGTTGAACGTGGAGTTCCCCGAGACGAGGCACACGAAGTTCTGCGCACAGCCTCGATGGAGGCGATCTCATCGGGTGCGCACCTCGAGGATGTCTGCGCGCGCACACCGCCGATCTCCGCGCTATTCGACGGTGATGAATTGCATGAATTGTTCGATCCGTCGGGACATCTGGGCGTAAGTGGCGAACTCGTCGATGAGACAGTCGAACTCGCTCGTAGGGCGCTCGATTGATCAGAACTTCATCAGCAGTAGGAGCGCAAACCCGGTCAGGGTGGCGGTAATCACCAGCATTAGGATCATTCCCTGTGGCCCGAACTGGTTCGAATCGCTCAATGCGGTGCGTAACAGGCCATGTTCCCTGATGGCGGTCATCAGGTTGGCATCCTCCAACTCCTCGAATGCCGGTGGGTCTCTCCGGGGAATCCTCTCCTCTGCCATCTAACCCTTCGAGCAGGCGTCGGAACATAGCGATTGCCTGACAGCAGGACAACACACAGGAGGTTGTGACAGGCTTGATGAGCCTCCGCATGTCAAAGAGTTGTGACATGCCTTCCGATATTCCGATAGTTGACACCGCGGTGCATCTCTCCGTCGAATCGGGCTGCGGCGGTACGACGTTCGCCATGCAGCAGGCGCGCATGGTGCTCGAGGGGGATGGCAGGGTGGTCTGGGTGTGCTTTGAACAGCCCGACCCTGAGCGATTCTCCCAACTTTTCGGGGTTCTCCCACCGGTAAGCCTCGCCCGCTTCCACCGGCTC
>CALCOR010000323.1 GCA_937897085.1 uncultured euryarchaeote
CCGAGATCTACACTCTTTCCCTACGCGACGCTCTTCCGATCTGGAGAGAGATGTTCGTCGGGGGTTGTGATTGGTAACATCTGCCAAACAGTACACCCACGACTCCTGATTTCCATGCAGAACTTCGCAGCGTCTTCACCCAATGTTCCCCCCGGCAGCGAGGTGAGGTGGCACAGGACGCCCGCTCGTCGCATGCACGGCCTATGGCCGTGAGTTGCATAATGCTTTGATGCACGAAGGATTCCCGGAAACGATGCAGCGCCGGGTGCTCTTCGTCGTCTTGCTCTTTCTTCTGACTCCGCTGCTCGGACTCGCCGGAGCCATGACACCCGACGATGTCACCATCGACGGCAGCGTCGCCGAGTGGAATTCTGACACCCTGATGGCCACCGATGCCAACTCGGTCAGCTTCAGGCTCACATGGAATGATACCCATCTGGCATTGGCCTGGGTGGGCACCGACTGGTCCTCACCAAGCGAAGGCGCCGACCTGTTCATCTACCTCAACACGAGCGAGGGTGGCTCTCCGCTCTCCAAGCAGTGGAGCTTGTCGCATGTTCTGCCGTTCGCAGCCGACCACGCCTTCGTGCTCGAAGATTCGTCCTACTCCTCGTTGCAGAGCTACAACGGCTCTGGCTGGGCTGATGGTGAGCAGAGTGGGATCAGCACCTTCGCCGGCTGGGCGGACAACAAGGTGACCGAGATCTCCATCCCATGGTCGAACCTCGGTTCTCCAACCTCCCTCGATATCCTCGCATGGGCGCAATGGCAGGATGAAGGAAATGTCTGGGCATCCTTCCCGCTCGAGAATCCTGCGAGTTCCAACGGCGCTGAGACCTTCACCCACGCCTGGCACATCGCCGACCGCACTCAACCCACAGACCCGAGTTCACTCCCCACGGAGGAGGCCAGCGGGGAGGTGGAGAAATTGGACGATGCACTGAATCTGGCGATCGTCTTTCACCAGCATCAGCCGTATTACAAGAACAAATTGACCGGCATGTACGAGATGCCTTGGGTGCGCGTTCACGCCATGGCGGAATACGTCGATTCGCCCGGCATCCTCGCCAGGACCAACACCAAGGTGACCTACAATCTGGTGCCTTCTCTCATCGAGCAGTTGGTCGATTACAACCGAAATGAGACGCTGGATGTGCACACCGACATCGCCAAGCGACCCTGGGTGGTTGATGGCTATCCCAACGCCACCGCGCTCGAACTGCACACCATGCAATTCCAGTCGTTCTGGAACTCAGGATGGATCTACAACGTGACCGTTGACGACCCCAAGTTGTCGTGGCTCTATCCCAGCAGCGCTCGCTATTCCGAGATCTACGGCATGACGCGGCACAACCTGAAGCCGGCGACCATCATGGATGACGATCTGCTAGCCGCGCAGGATTTCCTCGATCTGCAGGTGTTATGGTACCTCTACCAGTTCAGCCCCGACTATGTTCTGGGGGAATACAATGCGAGCCATCGCGATGACGGGCTGGTGGCGCTGTTCGAGCAGTCTGGTGGCTACACGCACG
>CALCOR010000324.1 GCA_937897085.1 uncultured euryarchaeote
CGATGAGTGAACGCTCGCGGAAGGTCCAGCGCCAGGGGCAGCGAGGAAGCCGGGTCACCCAGTGTTTCAACAGCAGTCTCCAGTCGTCACCTTCGATTGAATCCGGGATGAGCCACTCTACGATGCAGATGGAGCCAGCCGAGCCCTGTACGTGGGAGTGTGCCTGCACGGCGAGCGGTGCCAATGGGCCGCTATCGATGACGAGGCCGAGCGAGCGGGTGGCTTGAGCAATGGGCATGATGATCGCCCAGCGATCGACGAGACGGCTCCCGGATATTCTGTGACAGTTCCAGCCGGCGCTGTTCGCAAGTTCCCTGAGGGCGCGCACAGCCGAAGCCGGCGTAATGCTCGTCTCCAGCTTCAGCAGCCGCTCACTCATCGAGAGGACTTCAGCCGCAGCCGCTCATATCGCTTGCGTGAGGGTCAGTCTGGTGCCGTAGCGTGGCTAACGCCAACAGCAACGCAGGGCGGCTTCGCCTTAATCTGGCTCGCCGCTCACCCGAACAGAGATCCGAGACCTTCGAAGCCCGCCGCATCTTCCTCTTCCTCGGCCGCAGCCTCCTCGGCTGGGGCTTCGGCTTCGGAACCGCCGGCGGCGGCTGGCGCTGCGGCGGCCGGAGCGGCCACCGCGCTGGTCATCGCTTCACCGATGTCCACGCCTTCCAGGCTTGCGCACAGCGCCTTCACGCGTGCGTCATCAGCCTTCACGCCCGCGGATTTCAGCACCGCGTTGACGTTCTTCTCGTTGATCTCATTCTCTGCCGAGTGCAGCAGCATTGCAGCGTACACATATTCCATTTTTCTCACCTTGTTGTTTCAACCGAACATATCTCCGAGTCCACCGAATTCGGTTTTCTCTTCCTCAGGCTCATCCTCGGCTGCCTCCTCGCTGGGTGCCTCATCGGCACCTGCGTCGGTTGTCGGGGCAGCCTCGGTGACGGTCGGTGCCGCCTCGAGGGTGGCGACCAACTCATCGTCAAGAGCTGAGGAATCCAATTGACCCGCGAGGGTCAGGGCGTGGGCGCTGGCAGTGGCGATGAACACCGGGATGGTGCCGCTGTTGCTGATGCCTGTGTTGATGGCGACTGCGAGCGCGTTGGCAACCGCCTGCGTCAGGAGTGCGTTCGTGTCAATCGAGAGCACGTCTGGTGGCATGACCACGCCATCGACGATGACGCCGCACAGGATGATACCGATCTCGATAGGCTTGATGTCCAACTTGTCGAGCATCAGCCCGAGTTCCCCGTCGATCACTTCACCAGACTTCACCACCGTGACAGTCTTGATGATGTTCACCTTGCCTTTCTCTATCTTAGCGGGGATGCCCACCGCCGACAATTCACCCACGATCGGGCCAGGCACGAAATCTGTTGACCCTGCTTCCACAACTATGTCCTCGGGCGCGATGTCTCCCTCTTTGGCGGCACGGCCGGTGCGGGTCTGCTCGAGTTGCTGGAACAGTTGGGAGATGTTCAAAGAGTTGGAATGAACGAACATCGGCTGCTGGGCACTCTCAAACATCGTCTCGAGTTTCTCCGCTGGAAGGCCGGCCTCGTTCCACGCCCGCCTGAACAGCGTCTTCTTTGCCATCGTGAGATTCATGTTCTGTCGCAGGGTGCTGCGCATCTCGAGCATCGCCTGCGCTGGCACACCGGCAACGTCGACTATGCCGATGATACCGTCGTTGCTGAGAAGTTCCGTCAACTCGTCGATGCGGTCGACCTTCCACTGGGTGGCTTTGGCCATCATGTGTAGTCCACCTCCACCTGGATTGAGGGACCCATCGAGGTCTTGACGTAGAGCGAACGGACGTTGCCCGCTCCTCGCTCCAACTTGCCGGTGACCCTGTTCCACACCTCGTAGGCGTTCTCGCTGATCGCCTCATCACCTTGGTCACGCGCGCCTACGACCGTGTGGAATGTGATGTTGTCACGACTGCGCACCAAGGTCGTGCTCTGCAGGGCCTGCGCGATGTTGCCGGGGTCGAGATTCGGTGGAACGGGCCTTGGCATCTTTCCTCGCGGGCCGAGTACTACACCGAGGTGGCGGCCGATGTCCGCCATGTGCGGAATCTCAGAGAGGAAGAAGTCGTGCCTGCGCGCCAGTTTCCGTGCTTTCTGTCGGTCGCTGCCTAGATCCTCGATATCTGCCGGATTGATGACAACGAGTTCGGCTTCACGCGCCTTGATGGCCATCTCACCGCCGGCGAAGATGGCGATGCTCAGCGGCTTGCCGCGTCCCTGTGGGAGACGCACCTCCTCCTGGATGCGGTTGGCTGGATTCTTCAGGTCGACGTCGCGGATGGTGAACGCGAGTTCCACACTCTCTACGAAGTTCCGTTCAGGCGCCTCATTGAGCGCCTTCTTCACCGCATCATGAATTTTTGTCTGCATTTTTCCTCACCCCTGCGGTCCACGAGGTTTCCCTCTCCCGCAATTCGTGATCAGTTGAATCGTTCGTCGTATTCTCCTTCCTTCACCTTGCCGATGAACTCCTTGGGCACCAGACCCTCGATGTGGCAGCGCATGGATACGCACGTGCCCATTACTTCGAGAGAACGTTCCTTCACGTCCTTGCCAGTCAGCTCCGATTTCGCGTTGGCAATCTCGATGATCTGGTCGAGTGTGATGTTGTGCACCTCTGGATCGGATGGGGTGTCAATCTCACCCTCCCACGAGCCGTTGAATTTGATTCCCTTGCCGATGACCGCGGTGCGGATGCGCCTAGAAGTCCAGTTGTCTGACATATCGTCACCTCATCAGGGGGTTCTCGCCGACCTGCTTCCTGTATTTAACCAAAGCGAGTGGCCCACTGCGCTCTTCTTTCTGCACAGCGGAGTCAGGTGAACCTCCGCTTCGATTCAGTCCATGGGTCGTGTGCGCGCGGGCGCAGGGGGGTTTGCACGGCGCGTGCATGTGGGTGAGATAACCTGCATTCGCGGTTTGGGCGTGACGGAACGGTTAAGCCACCTTCAGCGAGCCTCGACGCATGCGCCATCTGATTGACCGGGTGCTTGAACTGCAGGAGAATGAGGTAGCCGAGACGGATACCGAGCCGAATGAGAACGACCGCGAACTGCATCATCTGTTGGAGAGTCTGCAGCCGCGCATCCGTGTGTTCGGCTGTGGTGGCTGTGGGTGCAATACCGTCCAGAGACTTGGAGAAGAGGGGCTGCTCGATGAGAACCACGTGCTCGGATATGCAGTGAACACCGATGCCCAGCACCTGCTGCGCTCAAAGGTGGCAAACAAGATCCTCATCGGAAGGACTGCCCGCGGTCGTGGTGCCGGCGGCGATCCGGAGAAAGGAGAGAAGGCCGCGTATGAATCCGAGAGAACGCTCACCAAGGCGATCGTCGACTGCGATCTTGCGTTCGTTACCGCCGGTCTGGGCGGCGGAACCGGTACAGGCGGCGCGCATGTGATTGCGCGACTCGCCAAGAGCGCGGGAGCGCTCACCATCGCAGTGGTTACCTATCCGTTCGAGTCAGAGGGGACTCTGCGTCGACAGAATGCCGAATGGGGACTGCAGCGATTGCGCGAGATATGCGACACCGTCGTGGTACTCCCCAACGAGAAGCTGCTCGAGGTTGAAGGAGTCAGGGATCTGCCGATCGAGTCCGCCTTCCGCGTAGCAGACGAGTTGCTCATGCGCTCGATTGCGGGTGTCTCTGAGATGATCACCAAGGATGGGCTGGTGAACCTCGACTTCGAGGACCTGCGCAGCGTGATGGAGAACGGCGGCGGAATGGCGATGATCGGACTCGGCGAGGCGGCAGGTGCCGACCGCGCACTGGAAGCAACCGATCAGGCGCTAACCTCACCACTGCTGGACATCGATGTCTCGGACGCCCGCGGTGCACTCGTGAACGTCGTCGGCGGGCGGTCGCTCACACTCGGTGAAGCGGAGTCCTGCGCCCAGTACATTCGCGACAAGATCAACCCGTATGCGCGCATCATCTGGGGCGCTACGGTTGACGAGTCGCTCGGCAACGACATGCGCGTGCTGCTCGTGCTGACCGGCGTCAAGAGCGAGCAGATATTCGGAGCGGCCGCGAACCAGCAGATGAGCACCATGCGCACCCGCGACCTCGAGTTCATCAACTGATATGGAAGCGCTCAGCAGCGCTCACCGGCGGGTGGTCTTGTCCCTCACTTACCATGGGTGTAGGATTCGATGCACCCACAACCATTCCGGCGTGCTTAAAATAGGGCTCTAGGTCGGGGTGAACCCTAGGGGTTCAGACATGGCCAGTGGAGACTCTCGATTCGGTGGCGGAGACGCCTCGTTCGAGGAGCGAGTGCAGGACATTCAGGACAACATCGAGACCAGTGTACGCAAACTCGGTAGAGGCTCGTGGGCGAGGATCTTGAGAATGGCCCGCAAGCCAACCAAGATGGAGTTCCGCCAGACCATCTGGGTGTGCGGAATCGGGATGTTCATTCTCGGCTTCATCGGCTACATCATTCTGGTGGCGATGGACACCGTACTCCCCAAGTTCTTCGTTTGGGTGACCGGTTGAAAGTACTCCCTGAGGTGAACAACATGACTGACGGATTCATTGCCTTCTTGCGCCACGCCGACCAACTTCTGCTGCTGAAGAGGTCGGATTCGGTTCCCGACTTCCCCGGTTGCTGGGATGGGGTATTCGGTTTGGGAGACGTCAATGACATCGGTCATGTGGCCACTTGCGTCGAGGATGCGACCGGTATTCCAATCTCGGCGCTGACTCATGTGCGCACAGGCGCGGATCGCGGTATTGAGTTCGGCAACCGGCTGAATGACATCATTCCAGTGCTGTTCGATTCCGAGAGCGCTGAGATCACAGTCGGTTCGATTTACGAAGAAGCTCTGTGGGTGGATCCGGGATTCATCAACAAGATCAGCCCCGAGGAGATGCCCGGCTCGGACGAGGTGAGCGTGATGCAGATTCGTCCAGTAGTATCTCAGCTCGGTGAGATGTACGGTGATGTCGGCTCGTTCCTCTACATGCTCAAGACGACCATCGGCCAGGAGCAGAAGATCGCACAGGAGATCCGCGCTCGACTTTCAGGCACAGGCTCACTACAGGACGTCCAAGATGAGATATTCAGCGTTCTGCATCCGCACACGATGCGCGGATACGTGTTCGTCGAGGCGAGCGCCAAGCATCACGTGGAGAAGGTCATTGGTCGCGCCGGAGGCGTGACCACGCCGATGCGCGGCTGCTCCAAGGTACTCGACGGCGAGGCCTCGCTGGTGGTCGTCACCAATTATCTGGAACCGAAGTCGGCTACAGCAGGCATCGAGGTCGGATGCATTGTCGAGATTCGCTCAGGTCAGTTCCGCGGTAACCGCGCACGTGTCACAGTCGTCTCCGAGAGCAAAGAGGAAGTGACGGTCGAACTGTTCGAAGCGGTGGTGCCCATCCCGATTACTATGCGGGCGGACATCGTGCGTGTCGTCGAGCGAGTAGACGACTGATAATCCCCAGATGGGGCCATCAGATGTGCTCCCAGCGGTCGGGAACCCTTACGGTGGAAGTTGGTTCTCGCTGTTACATGCGCAGCAAGGCGATGGGATTAGCGCTGCTGATGGTATTCTCGACAGTTGGCGTGCTGTTGGCGCAGTACGCGGTTCAGTCGGAGCTCGAAGATGAGCCTATGGTGGATCGGGCAGCAGCGGTGACATGGACGATGACAGATGCCCCTCCGACCGTGGGTGGATGGTCTCCGGAGATGTGGCAGCCGGGAACGAATGGTGCGTTGTGGAATCTCGACTTCAGCCCGAACGGGCAGCGGCTCGCCGCAGTCGACCTGAACGATCACCGTCTGCACGTGTGGAACATCAGCGATGGGCGCTCGCTGCTCTGGATTGGGCATGCGAACACTCTGGTCGATGTCATCTTCCTCACCGATGACTGGGTGCTCGCTGCTGACAGCCAGCAGAACTGGTTCGCCTATCAGGTGACTGACGAAGGCTATCGTCCCGCCTCTTCCACATTGATGCGTTCCGGTTCGTGGACAGGTGACATGTCCGGCCAGTACAACGGCAACCTGTGGGGCCTCGACATCTCTGACGACGGCTCGCGCGTCGTGTTCTGCGGCTACATCGACGACCCGAACATCGGTGGTGAGGTCGTGGTCGCCGACACCACCCACTTCACTTCCGGCACCTCAGCCAACTCCGGCTCCCTGTTCGTCACCTCGTGGCCCACCGACTGTTCCTTCTCCCCCAACGGTTCCGTAATCGCCGCCACCGGACGTCACTACGATTCCACACAGGGCTTCAACCGCGATGTGGTCTACGGCATCGATGCTGGCAACATGTCGCTGTACTGGACGCGCAACGTCGCCGGTGCGGAGGCGAACGCATGGGCGATCGACTGGGAGCCGAACGGCAACGCATACACCATCGCCTGGACGAGGCCGTCCGCGTCCGAGGGAATCATCAGCAACTTCAACCATCTCGACGGTGGAGTATTCTGGTACAACACCCTCATGCAGGATGTAAGCAGTCTTGCGTGGATGCCCGGGGGTGGCTATCTCGGCGTCGGGCTGCATGATCCCGGTCGGATGATGCTCATAGACAGTGCCGGGCAGATCCTGACAGACACTGGCTGGCACTCGACTGTTGTCGGCACAAATGGCACTCATGCCGACGTGCTCGCCGTCGCCGCCGACTCTCAGGACACCCGGTTGGCTACCGCCGGGCGCGACGGGGCCATCGAGGTGTGGATTGTCGATGTGCAGAAGTTCGAATTGCAAATTGCCAACCGCTTCGGCACCTCGCTGACGCGAGAGATAGCGATGCACCCGATGCTCGACCAATTCGTCTCGGCCGACGCGTCGGGCGTCAGCACCTTGCGAGACTCTCGTACCGGCGCCATCATCAACCAGTGCTGGCACCCCAGTTTCGGGCAGTACCTCCCTGAGATTCCGTTCACAAAGAGCGTCTCCTGGGGACTGTCCTCTTGGGCAGCGGGCTTCAGCGATGGCATGGTCGTCGGCTGCGACATGAACGGCAAGTGGATCTGGCAATACGACATCTCCCAGCAGCACACCTTCGCGGTGTTCGGCAGGGTTTCCATCCATCCCGGTGGCCAGTACGCCGCCATTTCGTGGGGCGAGAACTCCAGCAACACGACCAGCGACGGACGGGTGGCGATCATTGACTACTCCGCCAGTACGGTCACTGTGCTCAAGGAGTGGTCTTACTCCGATGTTCACTGGGCTCTCTCCTTCAACGACCAGGGCACACTGCTCGCCTCGGTCGGTCAGGCCGGTGGTGTGCGCCTATGGGACACCAGCGATCCCGACCCCGCCAACTGGGTGGACGACGGTATCGTGTACAGCCACGGTAACTACACAGCTGTTTGTGATTGGATTCCCTACACGGACATACTGGTCACGGCTGGCTGGGACCGGGTCGTGAATATCTACGACGCTCAGGGAGCACAGGTGGCTAGCCAAGGGGCGCTGCTCGGAGAGGCGTTCGGAGCGCTGATTCTTACGCAGAACGGGATGCTCGTCGTCGCGACCGGTGATGCTGGGACTTCAGCGATGGGACAGGTGGAGATGTTCAACATGACACTGAATGGATGGGCGACGCGCGAGGCGTCGTACACCACGGTGCATCTACCCAGGGGACTCGGTCAGAGAATCTCCGATGGCAACATGGTGGTGGTGAACAACACCGGGTCGATAGTGGTCATAAGGGCGGACAGGGACGGTGATGGTTGGCCGGACAACATCGATGTGTTCCCAGATGACCCGACCCAGCACAATGACTCCGATAGTGACGGCTGGGGGGATAACAGTTCCAGTCCCACCGGTGATGGTTGTCCGCAGGTGTGGGGCAACAGCACACAGGATCGCTTCGGCTGTATCGATACAGATGGTGATGGCTACTCCGACCCTGATACGAGCTGGCTGGGACATCCTGTCGGTAACGCTGACGCGTTCGTCAACGACAGTTCACAATGGCACGATTCCGATGGTGATGGGTACGGTGACAACTACCACTATTCCGTCGATTCCGGCGGGTTGCGAACCGCCGAGTCGGGTGATGCCCTCCCCAACGATGCAACCCAGTGGCGAGACCTCGATGGTGACGGCTGCGGTGACAACTACAGTTACAACTTGGATGCTGGCAATCGCATCAACGAGAATGGCGACGCCTTCTCCTCGGATTCGACGCAGTGCAACGACTTCGACGGCGATGGTTACGGTGACAACTACACCTTCACCATCTCTCAGGGTTCCGGCCTGAGGGTCGAGAACGGGGACGCATTCCCACTCGACAACCTCGCGTGGTCCGACCTTGATGGTGATGGTTGTCCCACCGCTTCCGCAACAGGACTCACAATCGACTTCTACCCAGGGGACCCTGACTACTGTGATGAGATCGCTCAGTTCACTCTCCCTGACGGACTCGAATTGGGTGCGCTCGGCGAGGAGTCGAATTGGCGGCTGTGGGTGAACTGGACCACCGACGCCCTGAGCACGGACAACATCGAGTTGCACGGCCAGTCGGTGACTGCCGAGGCCGGAACGAACTCGGTCACGGGAGAAACCCTCGATGCGACCTCGCCGTTGCAGTTCTGGAGCAGTTCAGTCGACCTTGAAGGTCCGTTGGCCGATACGTGGACCATCCCGCGCGGCACGGACCCGCAGGAGACATCGCTGGTGCTGCGCCTGACCGCGCATTCAGATCTCGGGGAGTCACTCGAGCAGTGGCTGAACGTCACTTACACAGTGCCGCCGCCTGAGGAGCCGAATCCGGACCCGGACCCTGATCCGGACCCCGACCCTGATCCAGACCCTGACCCAGACCCAGACCCTGACCCTGACCCAGACCCTGAACCGAACCCGAATCAGGATGGTGGTACGGCGAACACAACCGGGAGCGACGACGA
>CALCOR010000325.1 GCA_937897085.1 uncultured euryarchaeote
CGAGCCATCGGCTGTTACTCTGGTGTGCTGAGGCTCCGATGATTCCGAAGAATCCGGCCGAGCCACCCTTCCAATTTCTCCCTATGCCTTGGTTGATGATATCGTTGTTCGGCCACAGTACGTCGCCCATGTTCATCGACAAAGCGACCAGGATACCGGCGACTGCAACTGAGGAGAAGAACATCAGGGTGGCTTTGACGCTGCCCTCACGCACCTCGAAAGATTGCATGAAAAGCATGAATCCGAGGGTGACGAAGAAGATGTGTTCCCCCCCACTGTGGTGAAACCATGGAGCCAACACAAGACTGACTAGAAATTTCAACGGGTTGCTGATGATTTCCTCAGGCCACAGCGCTCCTATGCAACCGAGGGTTCCTCCGACGTCGATGCATTCCAAATCTCCTCCATATCCAAGCCATAACGGCCAGATCACAGCGAGATAGAGTATGCTGAACTTACGCGACAGGAGCAGCTCCATCGGCCGCAGCGGCCGCCCGTCTACTGCGCACCACGGCCACGTCCAAGGCAGTGCTGGAAGTCTCTCATCTGCCAACACTTCACCCCTGTGGTGGATTCACTCCATCGTAGTATTCTGCAACAACTTCGTCAAGTTGGGTGGAGATGGTTGATTCATCAAGCGTGAGTGTATTTCCGTCTCGGCGCAGGCATTCACCATCTACCCAAACATCCAGGCATTCGGCTGTTGAATAGAGCAGGTTCGCCAGCAGGCGTCTGTCAGCAATCCCTCGCGGGCGCATGCGCACATCGTCGAGGGACCATGCGACCCAGTCGGTCGATCCCTTGGTGGCGAGTTGCCAGGTTTCGGCCGGAGGCAGGATGGTCGGGTCCCAGTGGTCGTGTCGCTGGATGAGTGAGGCAGCCTTCGCTTCCGCCCGCATATCCAGACTGTTGTTCGAGGCCGCTCCGTCTGTACCGAGCCTGATGTCCACACCTGCCTCCACCATCGCAGGATAGGACATCGTTCCTCCGATTCCCAACTTCTGGTTGCTGTTCGGGCAGTGCACCGCGTGGGCTCCGTGGCCGGCGAGAATTCGCATCTCTCGCTTGGTCACCCATCCGCAATGGGCGCAGACGGTTCCTTCGGAGAAGTAGTCGATAGAATCGAGATACTCGATGGGATACATTCCATGCTCCGCATGGCAGTCGGCGACTTCCTTGCGGGTCTCGCTGGCGTGGATGTGAAGTCGACATTCGTGCTCTTTGGCCATCTCGGCAGCCTTCAGAAGCGTCTCTTCGCTGCAGGTGTAGATCGCGTGGGTGCCGATTCCGTACTCGACCCGCTCGCTCGGAGGGTCCGATCTCAACAGCGCATCCATCTTGCGAAGAGCTTCCGACCCGCCTGACGGATAGGAGGGTGTGGGGAAGTCGGTGATGGGTCCGCAAGCCACCCCGCGAATCCCCGCACTGATGAGGACATCCGCCACGACGTCGGGATGGTAATACATGTCACAGGCGAAGGTGGTGCCAGTCGCGATCAACTCGCACGCCGCCGCCCGCGTGCCAACCGCCACGTAGTCTGCAGTCAGCCGCTTCTCGACCACGAAGATGTTCTCCTCCAACCAGCGCATCAGCGGAAGCCCCTCTCCCATACCTCGGTTGAGCACCATACCCAGATGGGTGTGCCAGTTCTGCAGCGAGCGGGTGATGAGTCGGTTTGAGCCGTCGATTGTCGTGGCGACGTCCTCGTCACCGTTGGAGGTCGACCAGGAA
>CALCOR010000326.1 GCA_937897085.1 uncultured euryarchaeote
CGGTCGAGCTCGTTGTGCGTCATCTCGAAGTGAGTGTTTCCCAGCACATCGGAATCGAGGTCGAGCCATTCGAGGCTCAGGCATGATTCGAGATGCGCGAGGAACGGAGCCTCGTCCTCTGACAGACGGCTGACGAGCAGGGTGAGCAGGTCATCTGGGAAGGCTGGTTGTTCCACAACTGTTGCGAGTGGCTGGTGAGGCTTAAAGCGGCGGGGCGGGTGGCCGTGGCACTGAACACATCTGGGCGCGTAGATCAGTTGGAAGATCGCTACCTTGGCATGGTAGAGGCCGCGAGTTCAAATCTCGCCGCGTCCATTCCCATTGATGGAATCGACAAGATGCTCATGAGTGAGGATTGATGGCGGGTGACGGACTGCGCAGGTCGTGCAACCGGCCGACGACGAACTGCCATACGGCATGCAGGGCTCGCCGTTTCTTCCTGAGGGGACGCCCGCTGCAGATGGTACCATGGGAGCCCGCCCGGGCTATGGTCACGTGCCGGTGCAGCAGACGGACTGGGGTTCCACGCTGGTCGCCCCGGCTGGTCAACAGTACGTCATCCCCGAGGTGAAACCGCTCACCCCGCCACCAAAGGATGTGCAGATGGCACGGGTGGCAAGCCCTTGGAAGACATACAGGCGGATCCTGGGGACGGTCTTCCTCGCCTGGCTGTTGGCCGAGATCGTGTTCACGGTTCCACTCGGCTTCGCGCTCGGCGAGCCCTCGCTCTCGATCTGTGGAGCCATCTTCGCTGCACCGCTCATCCTCTGGCTCGGATTCCTGCGTCGACCACGGGTGATACACCTGCAACGGGCGGTTCCCAACGCGCACGGAGCACAGATCCATCCGCTGGCTGGTGGTGGCTCACTGCAGACCCCGACCACGACCCGCTTCGAGCATCATCTACTGCGCGATGACTCGGTGCTCGACACACCCCCGGACAAGACGTTGTGGCTGCTGTTCGCCGGGCTGATCGGACTTCTGTTGGTGATGAGCGTGCTCTATCGGACGCTGCCCGATGATGCGGCGCTGATCGTGCTGCTGCTGTTCGCGCTGATCGCCATTCCGGCCTGGCTGTTCGGGTTCTCGATTCCCGTGCTCGCCTGGTGGTCGCATTCGACGCGCAACATCGGGGTGCACACCCGTCAACGCGACGCTGAGGCGTGGCTGGTCGGGGGGATGCTGGCGGCGATACCGGCGCTGACGATCAACTCGTTGTTCTTCCCGATGCTGCTATGGGATTCTCTCTCCGATTTCCAGACGATGGCGCTGATCACGGTGGTGTCTGCACCGGTGGGCGAGGAGTTGTGCAAAGGAATGTTCGTCTGGTTGTTCCGCCACAAGATCCGCTCACCGCGACACGGCTTTCAGGTCGGGTTCACCGTGGGCTTGGGCTTCGCCATGCTCGAGAATCTGTCCTACATTCTCTCCTCGATGTTCGGGGGTCCGGTCTCGCTCACTCTCACCGCGTTGATCCGCGGATTGGGCTCTATTCCCGGGCACGCCTTCTGGACCGGTCTCACTGGTGTGGGGATGGGCTGGCTGATGCTGCACCAAGCGCAGAGGGCGCGGGCGGCAACCGCTGGTCAGGAAATTGTGACTCCCGACGAACCGGAGCTCCCGGAATGGAAGTTGGTCGACCCCAAGACGGGTCAGTTCATTGAGCAGGCAGAGGTGGAATCATCTGGTTCACAGATTGATCTTGGCCTGGTGAAAAAACTGCTGCACAGGGGAGGCGACGAGCCACCGCCGCAACTTGAACATGCTATAGAACGTGATGAGCACCGGGCGGGAATTCCTCTTCCGAAGCACCCGTTGATCGGCCTTGGACTGGCAATGTTGGGCCACGCATTCTGGAACGGGAGCCTCACCTTCCTCGAATGGGCGCTGCGCGGAGGTTCTGACACGGTGGTCATTGTGGTGCAACTCTGCTGGTCTTTGGTGCTGGTTATGGGCATCCTGACGCTCGGCCGCGGGCTGTTGGTTTCTGTGCGTTCGGCTCCTGACGGTTCGTCGTGAATCGCGCGCGTAGCGGTGCTTGGTCAGGGGAGAACTCATCAACCGGTTCGAGCGGGTGGTCGCCACTCGTTGGGTGGTAGGCTCGTAAAATGCAGTGGCAGACGGTATTGCAAAACGTCCAGGCGATCGCCCTCGACGTAGGCAGCATCTCGGGTGGATTTGACTCGCTGAACCTGCTCATCTCACTCTCACTGGTAGCGGTGCTGACCATTGTATCAGGGGTGAAGAGAATCCTCGATGGGCCGGGAACACTGACAGCGATAGTTCTCGGTGTGATGGTCGGAACTCTTGGCCACTGGACATGGTTGCTCATCCTACTCGGCTTCCTTGTCGGCGGCCACTGGGCCACCCGCTGGTCCTGGGATGAGAAGTCGGCACGCGGCCTCGCTGAATCGAAGGACGGCATGCGCCACTGGCAGAACGTCGTTGCCAACGGCGGAATCCCCGGTCTAGTCGCCGTGGGCGCATTCATCACCGGAGATTGGAACGGATTGTTTCCCGTGTTCGCCTGCGGTGTGGCTGTGGCGGCAGCGGACACGTTCGCCAGCGAGTTCGGCTGTCTCGATGATCGGGTCCGAATGATCACTACCGGTCAACGCTGTCTCGCGGGGACGAACGGTGGCTGGAGTCCCACCGGTCAGTTCGCCGCACTGATTGGAGCGTTGTCCATCGCTGGCATGTCGGTCGTGCTCGGCTGGTGGCTACAGGTCGGCAGTATCGAAGGCGGGGCGACCCTGCTTCTGGTAATCACGGGAATCGGCTGGCTCGGCTGTCAGATTGACAGCCTGTTCGGCGCCTTGCTCGAGAACCGCGGCCTGATCGGCAAAGGGCACGTGAACATGATTGCAATCGGCTTCGGCTCACTGTTCGCCTGGCTCATCTTCGCTTCCATCGGATGGTGATTCCGGGATAGACGAATCTGCGCCAGGCTCGGCTGCATCGGAAGGCGGAATATCCACTCTCTGTTCGAACAGGGAACGAGTCCCTCCGTGGGGGGAGTTGGCTACAGTATCGGTGTGCGGAAGTTCCGCTACGCGGTCGGATGCCATCGATTCTCGGTCTGAGGTGCGGTGTGGTCGGGGAACGAACATGACTACGATCAACCCCATCAGGATCATACCCAGAAAAGCAAGAATCGCAATCCACGGAATCTCGAATGCTCCTTCTCCGGAGGATGTGGGGCTCGTGTCATCCTGCCCTTCGATGGTGATGTTGATTGAGCCCGATACGGAATGATAGGCCAGATCCGTGATCTGCCAACGGAGCGTATGTCCGCCGACGCTGGCGTTGGCGGTGCGATCCTCAGCTTCTGCAGTATCGGCCACCTCGACATCATCGAACCATAGTTGCAGAGCGCATTCACCAGCGAGTTGCTCGACCTCGGAGAGGTTACTGGGGCTGGAACTCAATGTGAGGGAAGGGGTCTGGCCGACCAGCGTGATCGAATCACCTCCTGAGGTCACCACCAGGCTCAGTTCGCTCGGTTCAATCCCCGTTGCCAATGGAGGTTCTTCGGTCGCCCAACCGAACTCCGTCTGCCACACGAGTATCAGTTCTGCATTCGGTGGCAGGTCTGGTGGCGTCGGGTCCCACTCAGCACACGCGATCGCATCCTGAGGTGCCCCGGGCATCTCCAGTAAATGGATGGACACCTGGTAAGTGAGGCGTTCCTGACGTGAATCGGACCAGAGGTCGATGAACACTCCCACATCCGAGTCGATCGATCCACCTGAACCGATGCCCTCGATTGACAATTGCTGCCAATCACCCGTCGGGCTCACCGTCCAATGCAGTTGTGTATCCGGGCCAACCCACAGATCGTCGTCGTGCAGGATACCATCGGTGATGATCACCTCTAAGTTGGCTGGCGCATCGTTGACAACTCTGACATCGGTCTCGACCTGAGCGGTCGCCCCCGCTTCATCACTGACCTCCGCCACCACCGTGTGGTTGCCCGCCTGCGTGAAGCGCAGGAAGGCTGTCGCACCCGGCATCGGGAATAGCGGTGAGCCGTCGATGGTCCATTCGAGGCTGAGTTTGTTCCTGTGGCTGGTGGTGTCATCGATCTGCACCTGGAACACCGCTTCATCTCCGAGAGTCACCTCACTCGTCATCGCCGTCCAAACGATGGTCGGTGCCGGGTTGCTGATGTTGACCTGTTCCGTAAGGTCGGTCTGCTGCCCCCACTGGTTGCGTACCGAGAAATTGAGTGTGTACGGACCAGGTACATTCCAGACGTGGGCTGCGGAGCCTTCCGCATTCCAATCCCTGACCGATCCGTCTCCCCAGTCGAAGCGGTAGGTTAGTCCGCCCGCGTTCGACGTGTCTGCAACGACATCGATGGTCAGGCTGACCACATCGTCCATGTCGTATCCGCTGTTCATCGAGACCGATGTCTGCGGAGCCTTGGCAGCCGCGTCAACCGGCACGAGGAGCATGTCGGTCAGGCCCTCCTCATCACGCACTGAAAGCGTGAGGTTGTGCCAACCGGGGTTAGGGAAACTGCGCGTCCATGTCCCGTTGGTGCTCCAGTCACGGTTCCAGCCGTCGTCCCACTCCCAGAGATATTCCATGCGCGCCATGTCGTAAGCCGAATCAGCCGTTTCTGTGGCATTGAAGGTGATGCTGGCCCCAGGAACGATGTCCTCAGGGAAGGTGATGTTGGCTACTGGCTGACGACTGGTCACCGTGTGCACGTCGGAGAATCTTCGACCCTCATTGGTGGCTGGGTCCCATGCGAGCAGGCGAGCTGTGCGCATCCCTTGGTTGGCGAACGGAAGTGAGACATCCTCGGTCAGTGGTTGACCGCTGAAGTTGAGGGCGCTCCAATCCACAACACCCTCCATGCCCACATCCACTTCGATGCTCCATCCGCTGGGTGCGCGGATGGTGAATGTGACATCATCCCCCTCCACGCTGGTACTCGTGTTGACAGCGTAGGTGACATCGGTCGGATTGATGAGCGGCGTGGGCTGGATGGCCATGACCTGCTGGTCGGCGCTGATGTTGCGCAGCCAGAGGATATCACCAGCCGGCCAGCTCACGAGCAGGTCGACCGCAGTCGAGTCGGTAGCGAGTCCGAAGTGCACGCGGGCATCGCTCATCGAACC
>CALCOR010000327.1 GCA_937897085.1 uncultured euryarchaeote
CAACGATTCCAATGACATCCTGCACTGGGTGAACTCCAACCATCAGGGTGCCGAGCGGTTCCCCGAAGCAGGTGAAGATGCCAACCAGGACAAGTGGATGGAATTCTCCAACGAGGTGCTCGGAAAATCGATTGTGCCAGTCATCTACCGCACCTACGGCTCAAGCCTGCGCGCACTCGACTACGTCACCAAGGTGGACAACTTCGGCCGCTGGCAGGCTTGGAAGGCGAAGTGGATCGGCGCGGTCGTGATGCGCATGGTGGCGAAGAGCCGCGCCAAGAAGTGGGAGCTAAATCCCGAAGCGAACCTAGACCACCAGCTCGACGAGTTGTCCGCCGGCCTTTCGAGCGACTTCCTCGGTGGCGAACATCCAGATGGAGGCGACTTCGCAAACTACGGAATCCTGCGCTCGATGCAAGGGCTGCGTGGCTTCGACATCGTCGAAGGGCATTCCATCATCGGACCGTGGTATGCGCGCATGCAGAACACCACCGGCGTATGAGCAAGAGCGTCGATGAGAATCACTGGTAGACGGCCTTGAGTTCCCTCATGGGTCGGTCGGTCCCTTGGGAAGCGCGATCGTCAGCAGCCCGGCGATGAGCCCGGTGCAGCAGGCGGTGCCGAACGGGCCTTGGGTCAGAAAGCAAAGCACTGCGGCGGTGCGCAGCATGCCTGCGCTCGAGTCACGCCATCCGAGCAATGTGGCCACGAGCCCGATGAGCGCCAGACCAGAGAAGCCTACGCCGACCATGATGTACATACCAGCAGCCGACTCATCGTAGAGCATTGTGTCCGTTTCAGCCTCCTCTGGAACGTAGTTGATGAACGAGCCATCCTCACTCTCTGCAGCGAAGGTGTCGTCGGAGGGGAAGGTGAGCGTGAGCGTGGTGAAACCGTATGGCTCGAAGGTGTATTTCGGCGGGGGATTGAGCAGCACGAGATGCTGTACCAACTGCGCATCGCCCTGACGTGAGTTATTGGCGATCATAATCACCTGGATACCGGGATCGAGTTCCTGTATCCTGAACCTCCCCTCATCATCGGTGACGTTCTCCTGTTCGCGAACGGTGTTGTTCTCCATCTTGACGGTCACCTTGACAGTGTAGTTCGCCGCCGGTGTTCCATCTTCCAACAGCACCCTGCCGATGAGCACCGCTGTTCCCGGCTCCGCCAGTTCAGCGTCGCGATTGATGAACTTGCGATGGTTGATGAGTCCTGATTCTCCGTTGACGTAGTCGAAACCGTTCCACAATCCTAGCAGAGCGGTCAGTACGAGGATTACCGCCACCATGTTGACGCGCATGTGCCGCTTACGCTCAGATGGGAGGATGATCCTCGCTCCTGATTCGGCGAACAGCGACTCCTGTTCCGCTTCGGGCAGCCCCGTTAACTCCTGCGCGGGTGACTCCTCAGTGCTCACGTCCGCTGCAGAGCAAGCCTGCCTTATCCCTGTTCGCCGTCGTGTACAGACTCGACTTGACGGGGGTGGGCGCTCTGCATCCGACCCAGACTCGCAGCGTCTATCCAGCACTCCAACTCCACCACCTCAGCCCCGTCATTCACCTGTCCAGGGTGCTCCACCGGCAGCCCCCGTTCGTACAGTTGCGCGATCAGCGCCGCCAATGGAACATCTCCCTCCTCAGTCGGCGGATGTAGGCGTAGCCGACGAGGGGCGCCGTGGAGTCGGTTGAGGATTGCTTGGCGCAGTTCGTCGAGCCCTTCGCCGGTCACAGTAGATGCGAGCAGCGGGTCGGGCATGCCCAAGTCGAGCACGCTCTCGCGGGCGCGAGCGCGATTATGGTC
>CALCOR010000328.1 GCA_937897085.1 uncultured euryarchaeote
CCAGGCGACGGGTCTGGGCACTGCCGAGCCGGCGATGGACGTATGGCCCGATCACCGCTGGCAATATCCCCAGTTTACCTTCGGACAAAGCGATGCGTGCATCTTGTTCGAATATCACATGGTCACAGCAGGCAACCAAACCGGCACCTCCTCCAAGCGCAACCCCATGCACGTTGCCGATGGTGAAGCAGGGATGCGAGTGCAGGGAGTTGAACAAACGGTCGAGGCGCGCCGCATCCGCCCTGTTCTCCTCTGCGCTCTGCGCACCCGAGGCGCGCATCCAGTCGATGTCGGCCCCCGCGCAGAAGTGGCGGCCGGCGCCGGCGAGCACGACCACACGTAGGAACGGCGCCCCTGAGCTGTCAGTGAGCGATCCCTGTTCGGCGACCGACCGATCCTTCGTCCATTCCAGCAATTGTGTGATATCATCTATCAATTGAGGATTGAGCGCGTTGAACACATCGTCTCGCCTCAGGGTGAGGTGCGCCACCGGGCCTTCTAGAACAAGGCCTGCGAGCGATGTCTGAGGTAATGAGTCTCCAATTGATGTTTTTGACATTTCAATTGCTCCTTCACATACGGAAAACGCCGAATCCGCTATCCGGCAAGGGGGCGTTCAGCGAGGCGCTGATCGCCAATCCGAGAACATCTCGCGTGTCCCGCGGGTCGATGATGCCGTCATCCCACAATCTGGCGGTCGAATAGTAGGGGGAACCCTCGGTCTCGTAGCGCTCCATAATCGGGCGACGGAACTCGTCGAGTTCGTCACCCTCCATCTCCGCCGAGCCCTCGCGGAGCCGCTGGTCCTGCTTCACCGCGGTGAGCACGTCCGCTGCCTGCTGCCCACCCATCACGGAGATGCGGGCATTCGGCCACATGAACAGGAAGCGGGGGTCGTAGGCCCGCCCACACATGCCGTAGTTGCCAGCTCCGTGACTGCCGCCGATGATTACGGTGAACTTCGGTACTGGGGCACAGGAGACTGCGGTCACCATCTTGGCACCGTCCTTGGCGATGCCACCGGCCTCGTAATCTCGGCCGACCATGAAGCCGGTGATGTTCTGCAGGAACACCAGCGGAGTGCCGCGCTGGCCACACAGTTCGATGAAGTGAGTCGCCTTGAGCGCTGACTCGCTGAACAGGATTCCATTGTTCGCCACCACCCCGACAGGGTATCCATGAATGCGAGCGAATCCACAGACCAGCGTGGTTCCGTAGCGCGTCTTGAACTCGTGGAACCGGGAGCCGTCCACGATGCGCCCAATCACCTCTCGCACATCGAATTGCGTGCGGTTGTCCTCTGGGATGATCCCGAGCAGGTCATCGACGTCATGCGCGGGCTCCTCGGGGGGCTGGACATCGAGTGGCACTTTGTTCGCAGCGCCGAGATTCTCGACAATGTCACGCACGAGCCGGAGCGCTTCGGGCTCATCCTCGGCATAGTGGTCCGCTACACCCGACTTGGCGGTATGCACATCGGCGCCCCCCAGATCCTCGGCGGTCACCTCCTCTCCCGTCGCCGCCTTCACCAGCGGTGGTCCTGCAAGGAAGATGGTACCGTTACCCTTGACGATGATCGACTCGTCGGACATCGCTGGCACATATGCTCCACCGGCAGTGCACGACCCCAGCACAGCGGACACCTGGGGGATGCCCTTGCTGCTCATGACGGCCTGATTCCTGAAGATGCGTCCGAAGTGCTCTCGGTCAGGGAATACCTCATCCTGCATCGGCAGGAATGCACCACCCGAATCCACCAGATAGAGGCACGGAAGGTGGTTCTCCTCGGCGATGCGCTGGGCTCGAATGTGCTTCTTGACCGTGAGGGGGTAGTACGAGCCACCCTTCACCGTGGCATCGTTGGCAACGAACATGCACTCTCGACCGTGCACCATTCCAACACCGGTGATGATGCCCGCTGAAGCAGCATTGCCGTCATAGAGGTCACATGCCGCCAGTGACGAGAGCTCGAGGAACGGGGTTCCGACATCGCACACAGCCTCGATACGCTCCCTCGGAAGCCGCTTGCCGCGCGCCCTGTGTTGCTCGACGTACTTGCCGCCCCCGCCCTGTTTCACCGACTCCAATCGCCGCGTGAGAGCGGCGAGCAGCGACTCGTTATGCACCCTGCGAGCGCGGAACGCCTCATCGTCGCGGTTCACCGACGACCCCAACCTATCCATGTCGACCCAAGGGGTCGACAACCGGTCCGGTGCTTGAAAGCGACGGCGTGACTCGCCTGTCAGACCCCAAGCATCAGGCGACCCAGGTCGCGCAGCCCGGGAGCCAAGCCGACGGTGAGCAGCCCGAGCATGACGAGCAGTCGCAGGTGACGGTGACGCTGCTCGAAGCGCGCTTCCATGAAGAACAGCAGCACGAACCCGGCAAGCAGCAACTTGACCACGAGGAACGCCCATGCTCCATTGCCCACCTCGATGATCAGGTCAGAAAGCAGGTGCTTCTCACTGTAGCCGAAATGATCGATTCCAAGGTATGTCGCCATCCCGTCTGCCACCTGGCCATAAACCGCCAGTAGGACCGCCGGCGAGGCCATCATCGCAGTCTTCACGCGTGCCTCAGCGTCCTTGTGCTCGTCGTCGTCCAGTTCCTCCCAGGCGGCTAGAGTCAAACCGGGCGCCAGCACTCCTGGATTCACATCCTCAGCGAGCAGGCCTTCTCGCGCCTCGCATCCCCGCTTCGCCAGCATCCAACACAGGATGAGCGGGGTACCGAGAACCACCCACGCCGGCCATAGGACCGCGGGGTCGCCCTCCGCCGCCCGTTCGAGCCCGAAGCGCCCGAGCACCCCGAAGGCGAGCGCCACTGACGTCAGCCCAGAGAGAAACACACCTTGCTCCACACCTGACCAATGCGAGACTAATCCACGGAACCGGATGATGGGGAGGGAAGCCAAGATGGTGAGAATCCCCACCGAGCCAGCCAGAAGATCGAACGCCCCCTCGCCCGAGAGGTCGTGCAGGAACAGCAGATGCAGCACCATCACCCCGACGGCGATTCTGAGGCACATATCCGACGTCCGCTCACTGTCGGAATCCCGAGTCAGATAGTACGCCAGCGCCCCTGAAAGGACCACCCAGCTGGCGGTCTGGAAGTGGATCAGCGGTGAGACGAACAACGTCTGGATGGATGCGGAGATGATGCCCGCATCCTCAGCGACCTCAACCATCGCCGCCCACACCACCCACGGCAGGAACACGAACAGGGTGCGCTCTTGAGCCGGTAGCCTGGCTCGGCGCAGCCAAGCGGACAGGGCGAACACGAACGAGGCGAGCAACAGGGCGTAGACCGCGGTGTCCAGCATGTTGTAGTCAGAGTCGCTGCCGGCCTCGCCGATGACGGGCTCAACGATGTCCGCGACGATGCGATCCCAGAGAATCGGCCAGTCAGCGAACAGGTCGAGCAGGTAGGCGAGCGCTGGCAATGCGACCGCAGTCAGCAGCACAGCGTGTGCAGCCAACTCGAATGTGCTGAACTGGTCGTTGGGGAGCGGCGGCGCACCACTCACCTCGGCTCCTTCCTCGGCGCTCATGCATGAGCACGTCCGGCCGTCGCTGATAGCGATTCACCTGACATCGAGGAGGTTCATTCCTCTTCGCCGTGCGCATGCTCACCTTCGTGATCATGCTCGTGCTCTTCGTCGAGTTCACCCACCTCGCGCTTCTTGTGCTCCTCGATGAAGCGGATGGTACCCACACCGACGTTGTCGTGCAGGGCGCGGATGATGGCGAACTTGGCCATGCCCCAGTTCTGATCGTAGCCAAGGAACTCCGGAATGGTGATGCTCACGTCGTCGCCGTCGAACTCCACCTCGAAGTCATCCATCCGGGTGCTCATCTTGAGAATGGTGTGCACCTTCTCCTCTCGGTCCTCCACCACCTTGGTGATGCGGTAGTCATAGTGCAGGGTGCGCCCAGCTAGCGGGCGGTTGAAGTCGACGCGCGCGCGGCCGGCAGCGAACATCTGAATGATGCCTTGTTTACCCTCGACCGTGACCGGCCCGCCGACACGTAGGTTCTCGACCTCGTTTCCCCCCACTTCCTTGGCGAGTTTCTCCATGCTGAACGTCTCGACGGCGTTGGCGTCCCGATCACCGTAAGCTTCCTCCGGAGGGATGTCCAGTTCGTAGTCGGTGTCGACCTCCGCCTCCTTGAGGTGGTTCTCGAATCCCTCGATCAGCGAGCCTTCGCCAACGGTCACGATGAGCGGTTCGTAGGTCTTGTTCTCGTCGAGCTGATCGTGCTCCTCGGCGACCTCGCGACGAGTGGTCTCGAGCAGGTCGCCTGTGTCGGCGATGAACAGGTCGTAGTCGATGTGGACGATGGCACCTTCTTCCATGATATTCACCC
>CALCOR010000329.1 GCA_937897085.1 uncultured euryarchaeote
CGACGACTCTGAGGAGGAAGCAGGTGACGAGGAAGCCCTCACCCTCGATGATGCCGTTGATTCTGATTCAAGCGAAGGCGGTGACGAGGTGGATTCGTCCGATGATGGAGGCGACGAGGAGGAGCGCGGGGTCGATCTGGCTGCCGCGCTCGAAGCGGCACGCGGACTAGCCTCTCGCGTCGTCAAACAGCCGGAACCGAGTGAGGAGGCTTCTGGTGAGCCGGACGCTGATGACTAATCTTCTGCATCAGACTCGAACAGCGAATGCCCATCGAGCAGCAACAGACGGAACATACCTGACAGTCCTGAGCCAGGGCGCGACCGTCCGAGATCCGGTCGCGCCTCCGCCAGCAGGACGGTGCGACAGTTAGCGCAGCGGACCGCCTCGACCTCCCAGCAAGGTTCCTTGGCAGCACAGCACGGGTCGTCAGAGTCCCGCAGGCGGTGGAGTTCGTGGATGAGAGCCATTGAGTATGGCCCGGATGGAAGAGTTGAGGATGATTCGGGAATCGTACGCGCCAGCAGTGACCAACCGCCCCCGAGGAACAGCCCGAAGCCGAACGCGGACGGTTGCTGCCAGAGCACGAGCAGGCCGAGCCCGAGCGGCAGGAGTGCGAACAGGAACGACAGACGCCACAGGCGACGGAGCATCATCAGCTGCAGTATCAGGTGCTCGTCGAGCGGCTGCGGTCCGGGATAGGGGTGCATACCGGATTCCATGACCGGAAAGCGGGGGATGATGAGCAAGGGGAGTCTCGGTAGCGCAATCCCGACAAGGAGTGAGCACGTGAACAGAATCACCGTACCCAGCAGCGACATCCTCTCGACCCGACCGTCCCAGACGGAATCCGCCTTTCTCTCTAACTATGGAAGACTAGAGGCTCCTGGGATTCGCAGGACTCATACTACCCACTGATCAGAACTGCGCCGGTTGTCCGGGTGGCTCAGCCTGATGCAGGCGCGTGAGCACCTTCTCGACGATGTCCATCGCCTGATCGATCAACTTCACATCGATGGTGTACGCAAAGCGCAGGTGACCCTCGCCGTCGGCACCAAATGCCGAACCGGGTGAGCAGACAACGCCCTCCTTGAGGATCTCCAGCGCGATGTCCACGGACGTCCAACCGGGCATGTCGACCTTTGGGAAGACGTAGAACGCCCCTTCGGGGACGTGGCACGACACCCCGGGCATGGCGTCCAGCCGTGCACATATGAGATCCCGTCGGCGGCGGAAAGCGTCGCGCATCTCGGACGGATAGTCGTGTGCCTGCTCGACGGCTGCGAGTACGCCGTACTGCATCGCGTCGGTGGAGCAGGCGGTGATGTAGTACTGCAACTTGGTAACCTGCTCCATGATGGCGCTGTTGGCAGAGAGGATGTAGCCCATGCGCCAGCCGGTCATGGCGAAGGTCTTGGAGAACGACTGAATCATCACTACACCGTCATAGCCAGCACCGAGGAAGGAAACGTGGGGCTGATCGTAGATGATGCGGTCGTAGACCTCGTCGGTGATCACCCATAGGTCGTGACGGCGGGCGAACTCCAGCAACTCGTCCCGTTGTTCCTCCGTGATGGTCGCCCCGGTGGGGTTGGAGGGGAAGTTGTAGAGAATGGCCTTCGTGTTCTCATCCACCAGTTCCTCCAGTTCACTCACCTGTGGTACGAACTCATGCTCGAACGCGCACGCGTAGAAGCGCGGCTCGGCCCCCGCGATGGTGGCGTGCGGGCCGTACAGCGGAAAGCAGGGATTGGGGAGCAGGATGTTGTCCCCTGAATTCAGCATCGCCAGACTGATGTTGAGCAAGGCGTTGGTGCCGGACATCGTCATGCAGACATTCTCGATTCCGAGGTCCGGCTCGAGATGGCTCCACAGCGATGCAATGCGTTCGCGCAGCGGGGGCAACCCGGCTGTTGTCGTGTACTTGTTGTGCCCATCGACCATCGCTTGATGGAAGGCTTCGATGGCAACTGCTGGAGGCTGGAAATCCGGCTCGCCAAGGCCAAGGTGAATGGCCTCATCGCCGGCGAGGTCGAACATCTTGCGCACGCCGGTCGGCTCGATGGCAAGAGCGCGGTCGCTGAATCCAGCCATGTCCGGCCGCAATCGGCTCCTCCCTATAACGAGTCGCCGGTCTGATTTCAGCCGCTTGAGTCCGATTCCGCATCAGCGACAGTCTCATCGCTGACGAGTTCCGCCTCGAGTGGTTCCCCGACCGCCTCATCCTGCCGCTGTCCCAAGCCGAACGGAAGTGGTAGCATGTCCGTACGATGCAGCCGCCAGGCGACCGAAGCAAGAGCGAGCACGACCACCAGCGAGAGCAGCATCCAGGTGGCCATGCTGCCGCCTTCTTCACCAAGTGCAAGTCCGGTGCCGTGCACGACGGCGAACACCGGCAGAGAAGTGGATTCACCAGACACCGCGCGCACCTCGAACGAGTGATTCTCGTGCTCGAGTTTGTCGATGTCGAGTACGACCGTCCAGTTGAACGGCTGGCCCGGTGTCAACTCCTCGAGGGGCGCGTCATAGGTAGCCTCGCTCCAATCGCCATGCCCATGCCTGAACTCGACGCGCTCGATCGTTCCCTGCTGCGCCCACGCGTGACCAGTGATGGTGGCGGTGGAGCCGGTGACGTTGACTTCGAGCACGTGGTTCTGCAGCCATGGGTCGATGCCTGCACTCTGGTTGCTGGCGTTCAGGTGCTGCGCCAGTTGCACTGCACCAAGAGCGTCGACCATCCCATAGCCGAAGTCCTTGTTCCAGTAGGGGTCGATGTCAGGGAAGGTGGCCCCACCACGGCGCTCAGCTGTCTGCTTGAGCACCTCCTTGATCTGCAGAGGGTCGAGATCCGGATTGGCCTCGATGACCAGAGCGATGACACCCGAGACTGCGGGGGTGGCATAGGAGGTCCCTGAACCGCGTGAGGAGTAGGAGTTGTCAGATGCGTCGTCAAAGAGATTGTTACAACCACCAGAGGTGAAGCAACCTTCCGCCTGAATGATGTTGGACCCAGGAGCGCTGATCTCCGGTTTGAGTTCGTCATACGGGTTGCCGTTTCCGTTATCTCGTCTGGGTCCGCGACTGGAATAGCCGGCGACGGTGTCATCCCCCCTGTCGATGGTGTTCTGGTCGTCTGTGGCGCCTACGGTTACCGAGAGGCTGGATGAGCCCATTCCGGAGAGCCCGTCATTGTCAGGGCCATCATTTCCCGCAGCAACGCTCGGGGTGACTCCTGCCTCCACAGCCGCGTTGAGAATGCGACTGTGCATATCCTCACCATCCGAGCCGCCGCCCTCGTGGCTGGTGATTCCCCATGATAGCGAG
>CALCOR010000330.1 GCA_937897085.1 uncultured euryarchaeote
GGGATAGTCGCAGCGCATCCCCTCCTCCCCCTCTTCAGCTGGGCTTTCGGGTGCGTCATCACTCATCGCCTCGACCTCCTAGAATACCAGTACACTCGGGGCTATTTGGCCTTGTGCCCATCATTCATCCCCCTCCGCTTCGATGACGACCAATGAGACGTTGGCCTCTACGCTATCTCCGGCGGCGCAGTTGATCTCAGTCACCTTTCCAGAGATTGGTGCTGCGACCTCGTTCTGCATCTTCATCGCCTCAAGCACGAGCACCACATCCCCCTCTCGCACACTCTGGCCGACGGCCACCTCGATCGTCACCACCTTGCCTGGAATGGTGGTGGAAACGTTACCTGACTTGCTCTTGCGGCCCCCCGTCCTCCGTTGGCGAGGTGCCACCACCTCATCTCCTTCGACCTGGACTTCGAAGGTATGTCCGTCGATGGTCGCGGTCCATCTGTCGCCGTCTTGGGATAGTTCGACCTCGAATGTCTCGCCGTCCACTGTCACACGGCGTTTTTCGCTCATCTGTTCACCTCCACCTCGCCCGTTTGTTGCGGTGGCTGGCAAGGCCCGACAGCCCCATTCGACGGCGTCGGTGGTCCCGTGACCAGGCGCTACCGAGCCTGCGACCGGACTTGGAGCGGCTAGCCGGTCGCGTTCCTGTCATCGAGAGCACCGCGATCAGGGCAGCGGTACGCATGCGCATCAGGCGTGAGTTTCCGCCATCGTCACTCGAGGCATCCTCTCGGGTCGTCGTTCCGACCTTCTCGATCTGGTCGGAGACATCAGAACCAGATTCAGGTTGGGCGCCTTCGAAATCCTCGAGGTCAGTGAGCGGCCCGCGGGCGTTCTTGAGGATGTGTGAGAGTCCTGTTGCGTAGGACTCTTCCTCGTCATCCATGTGATTCACCTCACAATGGAATGTTGCCGTGCTTACGTGCCGGGCGCTCCTCTTGCTTGTCGAGCAGCATTTCCAGCGCCTTCACCAGTCGCGAGCGGGTCTCACACGGCTCGATGACATCGTCGATGTATCCGAGGGCCGCCGCCTTGTACGGGTTGGCGAACAACTCCCCGTACTCCTCGACCAGACGTTCCCGTTCCTGGCTGGGATTAGCAGCCTCCTCGATACGCCGGCGATGGATGATCTGTACTGCACCATCGGCTCCCATCACTGCCAGTTCAGCGGTTGGCCAGGCGATGTTGTAGTCGCCGCGGATGTGCTTGGAGCACATCACATCGTAAGCGCCGCCGTACGCCTTGCGTATGATGACGGTAAGTTTCGGGACGGTCGCCTCAGAGTACGAGAACAGGAGTTTGGCACCATGACGGATGATTCCACCCCATTCCTGGCTGGCACCGGGAAGGAATCCGGGAACGTCCACGAAGGTGAGCAGCGGTATGTTGAACGCGTCGCAGAAGCGGACGAACCTAGCCGCCTTGACGCTCGCATCGATGTCCAGACAACCGGCGAGCACCTGTGGTTGGTTGGCCACCACACCGATTGGGTGCCCCCCTAGACGAGCGAAGCCGGTCACGATGTTGGCGGCGAACTCCCGCTGCGACTCCAGGAACTCGCCGGAGTCGACGATATCGGTGATGACATCGAGTACATCGTAGGGCTTGTTGACATCATCCGGGATGATGTCGCTGAGTGCGTCGCAACTGCGGTCAAGAGGATCGGAACAGGAGCGGCTCGGGGGGCTCTCGAGGTTGTTGAGCGGCATGTGCCCGACCAACTGGCGAACCAGTTGCAGGGCATCCTCGTCATCGGATGCGGTGAAGTGGGTCACCCCGGACTTGCTGGCGTGTGTGCTGGCACCTCCCAGTTCCTCGAACGTGACCTGCTCGTTGGTGACAGTGCGGATGACCTCTGGGCCGGTGATGAACATGTGCGCTGTCTGGTCGACCATGATGACGAAATCCGTAATCGCCGGTGAGTAGACCGCGCCTCCTGCGCACGGACCCATGATGACGCTGATCTGTGGTATGATGCCACTCGCCTGCACGTTGCGGAAGAAGATCTCAGCGTAGCTGCCCAGACTCGCTACCCCCTCCTGGATGCGTGCCCCACCACTGTCGTTCAGGCCGATTACCGGTGCTCCTGTCTTGAGCGCCATGTCGAGCACCTTGCATATCTTGAGGCCGTGCATCTCACCGAGTGAGCCCCCATAGACCGTGAAGTCCTGTGAGTAGCAGTAGATCGGCCGGCCGTCGATTGTCCCATGGCCCGTGACCACGCCATCACCCGGGATGACGTTCTGGTCCATTCCGAAATCTCGGCAGCGATGCTCGACAAGCGGGTCGATCTCCTGGAATGAGCCCTCATCGAGCATCAGTTCGAGACGTTCACGAGCGGTCAGTTTGCCCTTTGCATGCTGCGCATCGACCCGAGATGAGCCGCCGCCCGCCTTCGCTTGGGACTTGCGTCTGCGCAGGTCACCGAGCCTGTCGTCGTTCTCTTCCATACAATCGTTGATTCTAACAACTGCGTGCCGTTTATTGTCTTGGCGTCACCTACGGTGACGCTGAATAGCATAGAGAACGGGAAAGTTGTCGTTCAATTGAAGGGGGTCAGGCGACTCGATGCGGACGTGAGCACCCCGTTACGCATCGTGATCGCCAAGCCGGGTCTCGATGGCCACGACCGTGGCGCCAAGGTCATCGCCCGCGCACTGCGCGATGCCGGGCACGAGGTCATCTACACCGGATTGAGGAGAACACCTGAGCAAATAGTGCGCACTGTGATGGACGAGGATGCTGACCTGCTTGGTCTGTCCAGCCTTTCAGGAGCACACGACTTCCTTTTCCCGCGGGTCTGCAATCTGCTTGTCGAGGCTGAACTGTTGGATGTGGTGGTGTTCGGCGGTGGCATCATCCCAGATGCAGATCGCCCTTCACTGCTCGAGTTGGGCATCCGCGCCATCTTTGGCCCCGGAACCACAATCGAGGAGATGTTGGCGTTCGTCACAGAACTCGGTGAACGGAGAGCAGCCGGTGAGCCGAGCGGGGTCGGAGAAGGCGGAGACTGGACTTGGCAGGCTACGGGTGACACATGATGGACGCTGAAACCGCTCATGCTGCCGCAATAACTGGTGACCGCAGGTCACTTGCTCGCTTGCTGACATTGATCGAATCAGGAAACATCAACGGCGCTGAACTCGGATTTGGTTCACGCGTGGAAGATGGACGCATCCTCGGTGTGACCGGCTCACCGGGCGTTGGGAAGAGTTGCCTCGTCGACAGACTGCTGCACGAATGGGCGGCTGCAGGCGAGCGGGTTGCGGTGCTGGCAATCGACCCTTCGTCCCCGGTCACCGGTGGAGCCCTGCTCGGCGACAGGATGCGCATGCAGGCCGCCGACGACCTCGACGAGGTGTTCGTACGTTCGGTCGCCACGCGCAATCAACCGGGAGGACTACCGGTCCGGCTCGGTGCAATGGCGGGGGCGCTGCTCGACTGCGGTTATGACCGGGTGGTCGTGGAGACGGTCGGCACTGGCCAGGCTGAGGTCAGGATCGTGGCCGTTGCCGACCGGGTGCTGCTGGTCGAAGGTCCCGCAAGGGGTGATTCGATTCAGGCCGAGAAGGCGGGCCTGCTCGAACTGGCTGACATCGTGGCGGTGAACAAGGCGGACCTCGACGGAGCGGCCAGGTTCGCCGAGGAGATCCGTGGTTCTCTAGAACTGAGTGGCCAAGCGCCCCCTGTGATGCTGGTGTCAGCGCTCGAAGGAACAGGGATATCCGAATTGGTGAGCACACTCGAACAGTTGGGTCCAGCACGTGCAGCTCAGCGCGCCCGCTGGCGCGAACGGCTGCTGTCTGAATGGGAGGCAGCCTTGCTCACGAGAGACGATGTCGAACAACTTCTCGATCGGTTGGAGTCTGGTGATACGAGTGTGCCAGAGATAGTTGACACATTCTATAGAGGGGATGATTGAATGACTAATAGCCTGATATTGGGACCCGATGATTACGAGCCCGACCATGTGAAGCACAGCGTTGGGGGTATGGGGGGCCACCTGTTCCGAAGGGCGGTTCACCTTGCCATGGCCATCCTGCCATGGATCTACTATTGGCATGGCGATTACATTGCTGAGATATTCAGAGTCACCCCTACTCAATTTGCCAGTGCGGTCGTTCTCATCCTCATAACGGCCGAAGCGGTGCGTCTCAAGATAGGATTCACCATCGTCGGGCAACGAGAATACGA
>CALCOR010000331.1 GCA_937897085.1 uncultured euryarchaeote
CTGGAGTCGGGAACAGGTGGTCGGCGAACTGCCGCTTGGTGAGCAGCCGTTCGCCGGTGGCCAATGGCACTCGCTGGGAGAGGTGCAGCTCCTGCAGGTCACGCAGGTGGGCGGCGCTGCCATCAGGTAGGCATGGCTCCTCGACGAAACAGGGGTCGTAGGGCTCCAGCAGGGGCAGCAATCGACGGCTGGCGGCGGGAGAAAGTCGCCCGTGAAGGTCAATTGCCAATTTCATTTCTCCAATTGCTTCTCGGACCGCAGAAACAACCGCCACGATGCCGCTCAGGTCACCGTCATCGGGCACATCGGTCATCGGCCCTGCCGGACTCACCTTGACCATCGTCAGACCCTCGGACATGGCCGCCTCGGCCGAGGCTGCGAACTCCTCTGGAGAATTCCCCCACAGGTTGCGGTAGACCTGCACTCGATCGCGCACGGGTCCTCCGAGCAGTTCGTGAACTGGCCGGCCACACTGTTTCCCTCGAATGTCCCATAGCGCCATCTCGAGCGCGCTGACAGCCGTGTTCAGCACCGGCCCGTCTCGCCAGAACCTCCCTTTGTGCAATTCCTGGCGCATTCGCTCGATTCCACCGATCTCCTGCCCGGAGATCCTGTCGCACAAGGCTTGGAGCGCTGGCTCGACCTCATCATGCAGGTCGCCAATCGCCTCGCCCCAGCCTACCGTCCCATCGTCGCTCTCGACGCGGAGCAGCAGCCAGCGAGGAGGGCACCTCAAGACGCGTGCTTCTCGGAGCCTCAACGCAGCACCCCCCTGCGCTCGAGCATCCTGGAGGATAAGAGGGCAGTGTCCTGTACGGTGAGTGACGATCCGAGGCCACATGCAAACGCTCCCGCATCGAGCCACTGTTCGACATCGTCGGCTGTGATTCCCCCCGTCGGAAGCGTGTTCACCTGACGCATGGGGTCCGGAAGGCCGGCGAGCATCTCCGGTGACCAACTGGTAACCGCGGGGTAGAGTTTCACGAGCATCGCCCCGGATAGATGCGCGTCCCACAGTTCGTTGGCGGTGGCAGCGCCGGGAACGGCGAGTACGCCTAGGTCGTGGGCAAGTTCGACCATGCCTTCTGGTTGGACGGGTGAGAGGGCGAACTGAGCTCCCCATTCAGCGGCGGAAGGAAGTGCGGATTCGGCGTGCATCACAGTGCCGACACCCATGAGGACATCGTCATCGAGTTGCCCGCGGAGCATCTGGAACACCCAGGATGCATCGGTGCTGTCGAGTGTGACTTCAAGCACTCGCGCGCCTGCGGCGGCCAGATCCACCCCTCGCTGAACCAGTTCCGTGGGCTCCTTTCCCCGGAGAATCGCGATGAAACCGGCCCGCTTGATGCGCTCGAGCGTCCACTCCAATGACACCTGCTCACCCCGTCCCGGTGACGTCGCACCGACCTTCAATGGATTCCAAGCGTGATAATTGTTCTCTGGTCACCTCACCGAGGTCCCCGAACGTTCTCTGAGTCAAGGCTGCGAGCAGATCTCCGCGGTGACAGGCGGCCTCGGCTTCCAAGCCGCCGATGAGTCCATCGACGGCTCCCGCTAACCAAGCATCGCCTCCTCCCAGTGATTCCACCGGGTTGTGGGTGACCGGGCGCGCCTCGGTCGACGAAAACCCGAGCGGATGTGCCATTGCGCTCCATCTGGACTGACATCCATCACCGAGATCCTGCTTCCATGTGCAGGCGACGTAGGGCAGGTTCCAGCGTTTCCGCAGCCCTTCCACGGCTCTCCCGCTCGCCTCGCCAGCCATGGTCTCGAGTGCTGAAGGAGAGAGCACGAGCATGTGCATCTGGCGCAGTCGCGGCTCCACCTTGGCCCACAGTTCCTCGAACGTTCCGAGTTGCGGGCGGTGGTTCAGGTCTAGTGCTACCAGAGTGCCTTCGAGTTCCGCGAAGGTGAGCGCCGCCGACCAGTTGGCGAGCGGCCCTTCGCCCAACAGGGGTGTGATCCCGGAGACGACCAGCCAACGGGCACCGGAGAGCTGAGCGCGCCAATCGATGGCTCCGGGCTCGAGGTGGGCGAAGGCCGAGTCGGACCTGTCGTATTCTACGGTCGCCGTCTTCGGGATGACGCGATAGGTGCCCAGCGGGTGTGCCGATTCGACCAGTTCGAGGTTCACACCCGCACTTCTCGCAGGCTCCAGCACCTCGCTGGCACCTGCCTCAGGGACGGCCGACACCCACGTCGCCTCCCCGCCGAGTCGGGCGAGCGCACAGGCCACGTTGTATTCGGCACCACCGGGCGTCACTGCGTGTGGTGAGCCATCGAGCGTGACCGTTCGACCCGCCCATCCCTCAGGAGCGGGGGAGTGTCGCAACATCGCTTCACCGAAGCAGACGACGCGGCCAGGCGAGCTACCCATGCAGTGGGGGAACCGGTGATTCGGCATCAACGCTCGGCCGCAGCAAGTTCAATTGGGGTCCGGTACCAGCGGAGGTCGATGGCGGAGAAGAAGAGCAATCCTGGCCATCAGTTGATTGCGCTTTCAGTATTCATATTCTGGATTGCGTCAGATATGGGAATCTGGCAGTTGTTTGTCGTTGCCGGGTTTATGCTCGTGCTTGGAATATTGGTCACGGTCGGCTACGCCATGAAGAATCAACAGTCAATCTCCCAGCAGACGGCCCAAGGCCTCAACCCGTTGCTGCCGACCTCCAAGGGGGTGGCTTGGCTCGAGTTCGCGACCAAATATATGGACAACCCAGACACAGCCGTGCAGCCTGTCGGTGCACAACTCGAGGGTACTCATCCGTCTTTGGAGGGTGTATCTGGTGCGGAGTTCGGCGGCGCCTATGGCTCGGGAAAATACGCCTCGAGCATGAGTGAGAAGGAGTTCAACATCGGCTTCCGCGGCCAGGAGTTCGCTGACAGCGGAATCGCCCAGTTCGTGGAGCACACCCACAGCAGCCCTGTACCACGGTCTTGGCATGACCCGGTCAGTGAATGGTACGACCCGGTCTCCGCATGGTACGATCCATTCGGCTGATCAGAGACGGCTCAACCATCGATCTTCCAGCGCAGCAGGGCGAGCGCGCCGCCCATCCCGTCGAGTTGCTTGCCCGAGTCATGGTCGGTCGACGCTTGCACCATCTCCCCACTTCCTTCAGTTACTCCTGCTGCGAAGATTGACCAGGAGGTGCCAGCGATGTTCGCCTCGGAATCCCTGAGCAGATCGGCGACGATGACCAACGTCTCGATTGCTCCCTGTTCCTGAGCAGCGGTGAGTTGGTCGGGGCCATAGGCGACCGCACCGTTGGTAGCGATGCGCGCCAGCGCCTCCTCGATCACGCTCACCTGCTTGGCGATGGCGCTCTCTCCGAGGAATTCGTCGGCCAGTTGCTTTGCCAGCACCTCGTTGGCGGCGGATCTTCCTCCGATGCTGGTGGCCACGTTGAGGGTTCGTTGTGCACATCCGGCTTCGCGTAGCAGCCTGGCGAACTGGTCTCGAGTCATTCCGGGACCGCAGATGACGATCGGCAGTTCGTCGCCGAGCACCAGCGCGCTCTTCTCAGCGGCCTGTTTCAGGAAGGCGTCACGCACCTTCGTCGGCTTCGCCTC
>CALCOR010000332.1 GCA_937897085.1 uncultured euryarchaeote
GATTCGATGGAGGCTCGCAACGCCTCGAAATCGATCGCATTCAATACGACCTGGACCAAGGTGAACTCGCCGTACTATCTGAACCACCCTGTCACAGTTCAGAAAGGCATCCGCCTGACCATCGAGCCGGGCGTGAAGGTGTACATGAACACCACGAACTCTTCGATGACCATTCATGGAGAGCTTCACGCTGAAGGGACGGTATCCTCGCCCATCGAGTTCGGCCTCAATCCCAGTGTCACTCGGAACTGCACCCATGGGTGGTGGTCGGGCATCAAGAGCGCCACACCCAACGCCGGTAATACACCACTGCTGCTGCGAAATGTGACCATATGGGGGACGCGACAGGCGGGGAGTGGCTGTTCGAATCCATACGACATGCTCAGAACAAGCTACTTCGGACGCACGAACTCATTCTCAGCACTGGACAATCTGACGCTCTACGATGGAGGAAGAGCCTACCTCCAGAACAATGCAGGATCGGCGACATGGCAGATCAACAACATCACCATTCACAACATGTCCTATGTCCAGCATTCCTCGAGCCAGTTCCATAACCGTTGCAATGGAGGGAGTTGGAATGGGGAGGTGAGTCTCACAGATGTGGCCGACGTCGAACTATATCAGGTCGGATACGCTTCAATGAGCAACTCGGCCACCTACTGCCTCGATTACAGCGCGACGGTGAGCAACTGGACGTTCACCAGGATCACCAGTCGCTTGTATGTCCACTACTATGACTGGTCAGGCACCTCCGCGGCGCGTCCACTTCACTTCCAAGGCACATTCACAGATGTCGCCAGACTCGATCTGAGAGCCGAGGCCTACACCACATACCAAGCGATGAAGGACTCGACCTTCATCGACACCCGGATCGAGGTCACTCCTTCCTCAAGCAGTTCCAGACGGATGGACATGAGCAACAACACGTTCATCGATTCACAGATCGAACTGAAGGCCTCCTCAGGCTCATCGTCCACAGGTCTGATCCTGCGGGATTCGACCTTCTCCTCGACCAAGGCACCACCGACCACCGGCAGTTGGACCGACTACTACATCGATGGGAACGATTACGGCAAGTGGGTCATACAGAACAACTCGTTCACTCCAGCCAACGGCTGGAAGAATCTGCGTTATACGTATGGTCTGGGCAACATGATCGCCCCACAGAACTGGTGGGGCTCCAACCAGTCCAGTGCCATCGATGCCAACATCCAGGATTACATGGACAACAACGGCGGTGGCTGGGTCAACTACACGCCCTTCTGGGCCGATGCGAACCGAACGAAATTGTCGTGGTCAGGAAGCAGGACGAACATCACCTTCCCCGACCTGGTCAACGGCGACTACATCGCCGGTGAGAATCTCACAGTCAATTACTCGATGGTGATGGTCGGCGCCGGTGAGTGGTATCTGGATAACGTCTCAGCCGGTCAGGTCGACCTGAACCTGAACATCAAGCGGTTCATCGGCCTGAGCAAGGCCAATCACACCGTCTGTGCCGAGGTGATCGGCGTCGGCCAGATGACCGATAAGACCTGTGTGACCGTGCGGATGCTCGGTGCAGCACCACCACCGGTCCCCATCGTACGCTTCCTCGGCCCGGCCAACATGTCGTCGGTCAACTCCTCCTTCGTGGACATCCACTACGAGACCATCGAGGTGCAACGAGCGTGGCTGGTGCACAGCTCGAACAACTCGAGCATCGCACCGGGCAACCACACCGTCCGACTGCATGGTCTGCACTACGGACAGAACCTGATCTGCCTGATCGGTGGCGGTGGTCTGGGCCAGGTCAACTCGACCTGCATGGCCATCCAGCGCATCCTGCCGACCCTGGAGCTCATGATCACCGACCCGAGCGAGGAGATCCGGGTCCAGCTGCCCAGCTTCGCCACCGTGAGATGGTGGGGCAGCAACGTCACCAGCCTGACGCTTCTGGTCGATGGGAGCGAGGTGGACACCGGTCTTCCCGAACGAGGCTCCCGCTACTTCGAGGACCTGCCGTGGGGTGACACGACCATCTGCCTCGAGGCCCATGGGCCCGGAGGCCAGACGGCCAACGACTGTGTGATCGTCCGACGACCGATCCCCCCGATCGACTTCCAATTCCTGATGCCCGAGGACGGCAGCAGCATGACCTCGGGCAGCGTGTTCGTCATGTACGACACCGGCAACATGACCGCTGGGAACTGGACCCTGGATGGGACGGTCATCGGGACCGTCCTCATCTCGATGTCCTCGATCTATCTCGAGGACCTGGACTACGGGACCCATGTGCTGTGTGCGGACCTCGAGGGACATGCCGGCACCAGCGATCTTGTCTGCCTGACCTTCACCGTGGTGCCACCACCGGTGGAGCTGGTCATCATCTCGCCGCAGCAGGGATATCAGGAGGCCGACGACTGGATCGAGGTCGAGATCGAGGTGGCCAACGCCACCCATCTGAACATCTCCCTCAACGGGCTCGAGGGCGAGCTGCACCAGATCGGGGCCCAGCGCACCTGGACGGTCAGCAACCTGAGCGCCGATGAGAACACGATCTGTCTGACCGCCACAGGTCAGCTGAACCAGACGGCCAGCGACTGCGTCACCTTCTCGGCTCAGATGCTCGACACCGACCATGACGGCATCATCGACAGAATCGATGAATGCGACCACTCGCCGGTTCCCGAGGTCGGCCCCGATGGCTGTGCGCCCATCGAGGTGGACGCTGACCTCGATGGCGTCCTGGACGAACAGGACGACTGTCCCGACACGCCCTCGACCGAGGGTGCCGATGTGAACGGATGTTCCGCCTCTCAGAGGGACAGCGATTCCGACGCGGTCAACGATGATCTCGATGCCTGTCCGACCACGCCGGGATCGAACGACGGCTGTCCGCTCCTCGACATAGATCTCGAACTGGTCGAGCCGCTGACGGTCTGGAACCAGACCGCGAACATCTCGGTCACCGTCTCGTGCGAGAACGGGTGCGAGATGTCGTTCAGTGACGGCGGTGCGACCAGCAAGGTCACTGACGGCACCTGGGTCGTTACCGCCGCTCCCGGCACCGCCCTGTACACGGCCAGCATAGGGATCGAAGGGGCATCGGCCGAGGCCAACCTCACACTGACGTGGCCCGACCAGCCAGACGACGAGACGAACAACACCACGCTTCCCGACAGCTCCACCAACGGCACCGATGGTGGTGCGGACAACGGCACCGGCACCGCCTCCCAGGATCTTGAGGCCGATCAGGGCAGCGGTGGAGGGATGTCCTGGACCTTGCTGATCGGTCTGTTCATCGCCCTGGCGCTCGGATTGGGCGCCTTCGTGCTGATATCAGGACGCTCCGGGGATGAGGGATTCGTCGAGGAGCAGCCGCAGCAACAGATGCAGCAGGCCCAGCCCGCGGCCGATGCCTACGGCTGGGATGCCCAGCAGCAGCAGGCCCAGTGGCCGGCCCAGCAACCGCAGCAACCGCAGCAGCAGGCCCAGTGGCCGGCTCAGCAGCAGGCCAGCCACCATCCCGGTCGCGAGCAGGTCGGCAACGTCAGCACCGACGGGTACGAGTATCTCGAATGGCCGGACCAGTCAGGAACGTGGTACTACCGCGACCGGTCCACAGGTGAGTGGGTCATCTGGCAGTGATGTGTCTGAGGCGAGATGCGGGAAAGGTCATGAACGAGCGGTTCGCTTGTCAGCGATACAATGGTACGCAGGAGAGCAGCCCTTGGACTGGTCATGCTCATGCTGCTGAGCACGTTGACGTTGCTCTCTCCTCCTTGGTCTGAAGAGAGGCTACCAGTGGTCCTCCACGATCTGCCCGATTCGATGGAGGCGCGCAACGCCTCGAAATCGGTCGCTTTCAACACGACATGGACCAAGGCGAACTCGCCGTACTACCTGAACCACCCAGTCACCGTGCAGAAAGGCATCCGTCTGACCATCGAGGCCGGTGTGAATGTGTACATGAACACGACCAACTCGTCGTTCACGGTCCACGGTGAGCTGCATGCTGAGGGTAATGCCTCTGATCCGATCCTGATCGGAGTCAACCCGACTCTGTCTCGCACCTGCAACAGTGGTTACTGGGAAGGCATCGATTCGAACCGCCCATTCTCTGGGGACCGGGCCCTCGTTCTTCGCAACATCACGTTGGAGGGCACGCTCCGAGGCTCGGCTGCGAGCAACTGCGGAGGCTACGAACTGCTCGATACTGAGTACTTCGGTCGCAGCTCATCGACCGAGAACGTGCTCGACAACGTCACGATGCACACCGCCTATCGGGTCCGTCTACGGAGCGACAACTATCAGGCGAACTGGTTCATCCGGAATCTCACGTTCCACAACCTGTCATACTTCGATTTCCGTGAGAACAGTTTCTCGAACTTCTGCACGACTGACTGGCGAGGTCAGGTTGAGATACGGGATGTGATCAATGATGTCAGTCTCGATAATCTCGCTTACTTCAGCACCAGCACCAACACCAACTCACCTTGGTGTCACATACGTGGGGCCTCACAGGCTGATGATTGGACGTTCAGGAACGCCAGCGTCCAACTGTATGCCAGCTCGTTCTGGGCCGGTAATCCAAGCGCATCCAAACCAGTGGGCTACACTGCCAAGTTCGTCGATTCGGAGATCAAACTCTCCGGTTCCTCATCCATGACTGACCACATGCATCTCAACGATTCCACATTCACGGCGACCAAGGCTCCTCGCAGCACGTGGAACGGCTACTTCATCGATGGCATCGATTATGGGAAGTGGAAGGTCACGAACAATTCCTTCACCCCGACCAACGGTTGGAAGAATCTGCGCTATACGTATGCAATCGGGCATCTGGGAGCCCCATACAATTGGTGGGGTTCGAACAACACCACAGTGATCGATGCCAACATCTCGGACTATCTCGACAACAACGGTGGTGGCTGGGTCAACTACAC
>CALCOR010000333.1 GCA_937897085.1 uncultured euryarchaeote
ATGGCGTTGAAATTGGCACCGTCGTAGTACATCTGGCCGCCAGCGGCGTGCACGATGGCCGACGCCTCGGCGATGTCCGGCTCGAACACCCCAAGGGTGCTCGGATTCGTGACCATCATCGCGCACGTGTTCTCGCCGACGACGGAGCGGAGCGCGTCGAGGTCGAGGCGGCCGTCCGCACCGCTGGGAATCTCCACGACCGAGCAGCCGCACATGGTGGCGCTGGCGGGATTGGTGCCGTGGGCGGAATCGGGGACGATCACCTCGGTGCGCTCAGATTCACCAAGGGAGCGGTGATACTCCTGGATGCAGCGGATGGCGGTGAACTCACCTTGGGCACCGGCGACCGGTTGCAGCGTCACCTGGTCCATCCCCGAGCAGTGAGCGAGCATCTCCTGCATCTCGAAGTAGATGGCCATCAACCCCTGGAGGTGTGACTCGGGTGCGAGCGGGTGGATGTCATTCATGCCGGGCAACTGGACGATGCGCTCGTTGAGACGCGGGTTGTGCTTCATCGTGCAAGAGCCGAGCGGATAGAATCCGGTGTCGATTCCGAAATTGCGCGTCGACAGCCAGGTGTAGTGGCGCACGAGCTCCGGCTCGGAGGCCTTGGGCCAGCGAGGAAGGGCCTTGCGCCGCATGCCCTCGGGGATGCACGCCCGGGCGGATTCTTCGTCGAGCAGAGGAGAGGGCTGCGCATAACCGGCGCCAGCGGCGCCCTTGAACTCGAACAAGTCGCTCATCCGTTCACCTCCGCGCACCAAGCCGCCAATCCATCGGCCAAGGCGGTGATGTCCGATTCCGTGGTCTGATCCGTCGCCGTGATGAGGAGCCATGATTCGTCAGTGCGCTCGCCCATGATGTCCCGTAGGGCAAGGCCACCGGTCACGCCACCCGCATCCAAGAAGGAGAGCGCATCAGCGGCTGGACCGGGGAGCACCACTGTGAACTCGTTGTAATGAGCTGCATCGGGATGGAGCAGTTCCATGCCATCGATGGCGAGAACCGCCTCCTTGGTCCGCGCGCAGGCGGCCACGTTACGCACAGCCATCCGCTCGAGTCCTTCGGGCCCGAGCAGCGCCATGTGCATCGCTCCCATCAGGGCGATGAGCGTCTCGTTGGAGCAGATGTTGCTGGTCGCCTTGTGACGACGGATGTGCTGCTCACGCGTCGACAGAGTGAGGGTGAACGCCCTCTGACCGGATTCGTCCTTTGCGAGACCAACAATGCGTCCTGGCATCTGGCGGAGGTAGGGGTCACGACAGGCGAACAGCCCGTAGATCGGCCCACCACCGGTGGGTCCGATGCCGAAGCACTGCCCCTCACCGACGACGATGTCCGCGCCCCAATCCCCAGGAGGTGCGACGACTCCGAGCGAGCTCGGGTTGACTCCGACGATGAGCGCGGTGTCCTCGCCGAGGATTACCTTCAGTTCGAAGAGACCGGGGTCGATGATGCCGAATGGATTGGGCTGCTCGACGTAGACTGCAGCACACCCAGCCGCCTCTTCCGCTGCCCCGAGATCGATGATTCCGTCATTTCCCGACAGGAACCGCAACTCGATTCCCGCACCTTGGATGTAGTTCTGGATGACCGACATCCTGTCCACAGGGGTCCATTCCGGGACGTAGATGACATCTGGTCGCGCCGCCTTGCGGCTGTGCACCCTGACTGCACAGGTGATCGCCTCCGCCGCCGCGGTCGAAGCGTCATACATGCTCACGTTGGCGACTGGCAGCGCCACTAATTCGCTGACCATCGACTGGAACTCCCACATCGCCTGCAGCATCCCTTGGCTGACCTCGGGCTGGTACGGCGTATAGGCGGTCAGGAACTCTCCACGAGTGGCAAGCATCGGAACCATCGTCGGAACGTGATTCTGATAGAGACCAGCCCCGATGAAACTCGGCCGGCTGGTCAAGGGGACATTCTTGGAGAGCAACATCTGTGCATCCGCCCATATCTCCTCCTCCGACTGCGGCCCGGGAAGGTCGAGGGGCTCTGTTCTGCGCACAGACTCGGGAATGTCCGAGAACAGGTCGTCAATCGTGGCCAGCCCGATGGCATCGAGCAGTTCCTGCTCTCTGCCCAGATTGGGAAGTTGGTCAACCACCAGACGCACCCCGGGCGACTCTGTCGCCGCCGGGGGCGTGTCCAGTCGAGGTCATGAAGGTTGCAGCGCCAGCCTTGACGTCACAAAGGTGATCCCAGCAGGTACAGTTTCCAACCTGCCTGTGCCACCGCATCCACATCGAGCACCCTGCGGCCGTCATAGAGCAACGGGTGACGGGCCACTTCTGCCAGAGCCGCCCAGTCGAGGGCGCACACCTCGTCGTGAGCGGTGACAACGACTGCCATGTCAAAGCCCGCCGAATCGAACGGCGAGGTGAGCGAGGTCACGAGATCCGCAGGCAGTTCACCCGGGTCCACGTACGGATCCCACACCTCGACCGACATGCCCGAGGTGCGCAGCGCTTGGGCGAGTGGTTCTGCTGGTGTCTCGCGAGCGTCGGCGATGCCGGGTTTGTATGACCAGCCCAACAGCAGAATGCGGGCGTCATGCTGCACCACTCCATGGGCGGCGATGATCGATCGGATGTCCGACGCCACGTTCCCTGGCATCGACCTGTTCACCGCGCGGGCCGCCGATATCAACTCGGCCGGCGTGCCCGATTCAGCGGCTCGCTGGATTAGGTAGTACGGGTCGACCGGGATGCAGTGCCCACCCACACCGATACCAGGATGGTAACGGTGGAAATTCCATTTCGTGGCCGCCGCTGAGAGCACGTCCTCGACATCTATGCCCATGCTCGGGAAGATGCGTGCCAACTCATTCACCAGCGCGATGTTCAGGTCTCGTTGCACATTCTCGACAACCTTGGCCGCTTCAGCCACCTCGATGGCCCCCACATAGGTCACCCCGCCGATTGTCAATGTGTTGTAGAGTTCAGCGAGTCCCTCGCCCACATCCTCATTGGACGCTCCCACCACACGGGGGACCTGGCGCACTCCGTGCTCCGCATCACCGGGA
>CALCOR010000334.1 GCA_937897085.1 uncultured euryarchaeote
GACGAATGAATCGTACACCGTAACATCATCGAGAGTCCCGCTTCCGTAGACATCGAACGCACCGCGGGCCCTGCTGACGGAGACGTGGGATGCAGTGACGCTGCCGCCGGCGAGCACATTGATGCCGCCCCATACACCGGAGATGCTCGTGCCTCCGGTCGCTGTTCTGTTGCTCCAGATGGTCACCGGTGATACGGAGGTGCCTTCGATGACGATGTTGCCTGTGACCCGGATGGTGTAGTCATCCGGCACTTTGACATCCGTCCCGGCGGAGATGGTGAGCGTGACGCCACTGTTGACGCTCACATCCGAGTCCAACACCACCGCGCCTGACCAGATTTCATCTTGGCTGATTGTGCCACCAACTGCCTCGCTCACCTGAATTAGCGGTGACAGGGAGGCCAGCAGGAGAAGGAGAAGGACGGACCAGCGGCCTACGCTCGCGCTCATAGGGAATCCATGAGCGACTTTCGCTAATAACGCCAACCCGAACCCGTCACGTCGACATCCATCAGATGGGCCCGTCCGGATTTGAACCGGAGTCTAACGGCCCCCAGCCGTCAAGTATTGGCCAAGCTAACCCACGGGCCCTGTGAATGCTTGCTGTTACCAACCGGTGATATGTCCTTTGGATGGTCGCTCAGGCTCACGGGTCGTGAGGGACGGTGGACGGTGCCACATCATCGATCAGATCGACGTGGGATACGAACATCCGTCGGCAGCAGTAGCGTGCCACCTTCAACTCGTCGAGCACCTCGGCGGCGTCGCGACCGGCATCGATCGCGTCCTTGTAGGCCTGCCAATGCTGGCCGATTACCGCTCCACAACTAAAACATCTCACTGGAATCAACATCTTCTTTCACCTCATCGATAGCTCTTCTGCCACTTCTTGCGCGCCCCGCGACCGAGTTGGTGCTTCGGTTCCTTGCGACGCGGGTCGTTCACTAGTAATGAACGATCGAATCTACGGTACTCTTCTTCGAGATCACTATCGATGCCTTCAGCGCCGCCGTTATACTGCACGAGCCCGCGGGCGATAGCTGTCCTGATGGCATCCATCTGACCCATCACACCTCCACCGTGGACGTTGACGTTTATGTCCACGTCTTCCAGCCGATTCATCGCCCCAGCGATGATCAGAGGCTCTCGCGCCTTGCGGCGAGCGAGTTCAGGCTGCAGAATCTCAATCGGCTGGCTGTTGACGCGCACCCTGCCCTTGCCCTTCTTGACAGTGGCACGGGCTACAGCGGTTTTGCGCTTGCCGCTCATGTTCACGACCTTCGCCTGCTTCTTGCGCGCCATCAGGCATCACCTCCGGTCACGACTCGTTGCGGGGCACCGAGCGACTTGCTGATGTCAGCCAGTCGAATGAAGCGTTCAGGCAGCGGCCGGGTGAACCCCGAGAGGTCACCGCGCAGCACACCTTCCGGCAATTCATCACCGGCTAGGTGAGCGGGACATCCTTGGAGGACCCGCAGGTTACGGAAGGCAGCGCGTCCGGTGGAGTTCTTCTGGTAGGGTAGCATGCCACGCACTGTGCGCTTAAGGATCTGGTCGGACATCCTAGGGTAGAACGGCCCCTTGCGCGGATGGTTCAACTCGACCTTCTTTCGGTAGGTAGCGAGTACTGAGGTACGCGAGCCCGAGATGACCGCCTGTCCGGCGTTCACCACGACGACCCGCTCATCACGACCCTCGCGCTTTGCCGACAGCAGCACCTTCGCCACATGGCTCGACAATCGGCCGAGAATCTGGTCGGTGGCGTCGTACACCCAGGTGGTGGTATCATGTTCCTCATCCAAGAATCAACACCCCCTTCCCATTCGGATTCTCCTGCATCAACTCAGGGATGCTGAGCACCTTTCCGCCGGCGGCCTCGATCTTACTGCGAGCTCCTTCGCTGACCCTGTATGCGGCCACCGTCGGCTTGCCGACCACCTCACCGCTACCGAGCAACTTCCCGGGCACCAGCACCACAGATGCATCCCCAGCATGTCTTGAGAGGCGACTCAGGTTGGGCTCAGCCCAGTTCTTCCTGCTGCTCTCCAGCCTCAGCGCCACATCACGCCAGAGCGCGCTGCCGGTCTCTCGTGACTGGCTTTTGAGGTCGTCGATGAGTCCCACCAGAGCTGTGTTGGTCTTCACATTATGCTTGCCCATGGTAGTCCCTCAACGTGTGCGCCCCGCCGACCCGCCCTCCTGTTATGAACCCACCGTGGACGTTGAGGGCCCTATAGGGCCCGAAGCACACGAATGGACCTTGAGATGTGGGAGTATGCACGAGAGCCAACCACCACTACCACCGAGACGGTTACCGACCGGAGGTTCGGGAAATCCTTGATACCAGCGCGCAGACTGGCCGCTTCCGGACCATGGCTGACTGGCGAGAACTCATCGATGAGGCGTTGCAGTTGGACGACCGCGACAGCCTCGAGGCGCACCGGCTGTTCACTGCTGCGACAGAGGCGGCGATCTCCGAGGCGCAGGGGCGCTTGAACGACTCATGGACCGAACCGTCGCACATGATGGAAACGGTCTACGGGGCGATGTCCGCCTACTCCAATCAGGTGCTCGCCCGCATGCGCGCCGAAGGGGCCGAGCCGGGCTCAGTGGATCACGCCTTCCGCACCGGTCAGGCCTACGGAGTCTCATGCGTGCTCAACCACATCATCGACCGCCTGCGCGACCCGAGTTCGGTGTCACAACTCCCAGAACTCGACAAGTTCAGCGACGAGATGCATGAGCAGATTCTCGCCGATGCCAAAGAGATCGGACTCACCGTGGAACTTCTCGATGCCAAGGGTGAACTCCTCGACGACTGAGCCTACCGGCCCGCTCATTCCTGCCCATCTCTGGGCGCTTGTATCAGGTCTCTGAATCAGAGACTGAAGTTGAGTTCCTCGGCATCCTCGTCGATACCCGCCTGGCGCATCTCACCCTCGGCAGTGACGAACTGACCCGCCTTCACCATCGTGGTGTGGATGGCCGCATCGTGTTCTGCGGTGCGGGTGAACATCTGGTCACCGAGCGCCATGTCGATGCTGGTCGTGATCGCCTGCAGCGTGTGGATGGCACCGTCGCGGTGGGTCACCGTGATCGTGTGGTCAGAGTAGCGCGCCTCCTCAAAGATAGAGAGGAAGGAATCAAGCTGGTCTGTCGAGGCGATGCCTGTCAGTGCTTCGCGGACCGCCCACTCGAACTCGCGGGTGGTCTCATACACCTTCTTCATGAATCCGTGGGAACGGAAGAAGCGTACCAGATCCTTGTAGCAGTTGAAGATGACCTGGATGTACTCGTTGGCCGCCTGTAACTGCATCATCGTATCCATCAGGATGCCGCGCAAAATCTCGATGCGCCGCCTCTCAGCGTAGCGCTTGTACATCACCGCGCTGATGATCATCGCGAACAGTAACGCGATGATGAGTGGCAGCACCACGTTCGGTTGAGTCCACCAGGCCGCGGCATTCAGATCCCCAGGGGGCTGGCCGAGAACAACCAGTCCTACGATGTCCTCGCCACCGGCGAACAGAGATGTTTCTGGGAAATGAGCGATCACCCTCCAGGTACCGTCGCATGTCTCGTCGCCACACTGAGTACCGGTGTATTGGTAGCTGAAGTTGGCGATCCCGCGGTCGTTGGTGGTGGCGATGTCCAGAGACTCATTGACCCAGACCGTGCCGTTCCAGTACTGACGCAGGAAGTGTACCTGCTGCCCTGCGACTGCAGCCTCGATACGGTTGCGGATGACAGCGACTCCTCCAGTCACCTCCTCGCCCGGCTGGTAGCCGAGTGGCTTCTCCCATCCGTCATCGATGGACAGGTCGACCTTGCTGCGCACCAGCACGATTAGATCCATGTACGAACCGTTGACTACAGCCGAAGTCTCCTGATCACATCCCTTGGACACCTCGCGCGCCGGCTCGTAAGCGACTCTTAGGGTCCTGAAACCCTCGAGCTCGTTACCGATCGGCTCCACCCCCTTACGGCTGGGGTTCTGCTCCGGATCACCTGAGAACCAATTGATCGAACCGTCCTCGTCACTCGTCCATGCGGTGGCGATCGGGCGGGTGTTCTCCAGCGGGTTGAGGTAGATGTTGACGCACTTGCCGCCCAGCGGCTGACCGTTGCTCTGCTTCAGCATCGCTTCGATGTGGAACGATTCCTTCAGGTAGAGCACCGAGAAGCTGGTCCCGTTGGCGAACGTGAAGCGGTCCACGTCGGTCTTGAACGGACCGGCCTCAGTGATTTCCAGCGTTGAGTTGGAGAACACTGGGAACAGGTGGGTGACACTGGCATTCTTGTAGCGGAAGCGGTCATTGTTCTCCCACGCATTGTACTCTACAGTGACGCGCGCCTGACCAGCGAGCACACCTGAAAGTGGACAGACGATGGAGAAGTTACCATCGACGTCCGAGGTGCCCGGATCACACGACACAGGTCCCTGACTGGATCCCTGCATCTCGTAGAACACGCGAACCTGCCGGTTGAAGAGGATGTTGTCAAGCTCATCACGCAGTTGTCCAGTGATCACCATCGGCTTCTCGATGACAGCCCCGGTGGCTGGATCGATCTCCGATGTGTAGACTATCTGCTCGTCGACGAGCAGGGACGTGCGCCCGATGAGGCTGAAGCCGTCCACATTGTGGTTGAGCACGCGGCGGAAGTGGTCGTTGGACGGTTGGGCGATGCACGGATCCCAAGCCCCTTGCAGCGCGAGCTGGAATTCCTCGAGAACGGGACAACCCTCGTGAGGTAGGTTCTCCTCAAACCTGAGAATGACGTTCACCGGTCCGAATCCGTCGGGCAGGAAGGAGGCGGGGTCATCGATCAGCAACTGCGGATTTAGCACGCGTTCGTAGTGGATGATGCCGGCGTTGGGGTTGAGTTCAGCCACCACCTGACGATGGTAGACGTTGTCGAAGTCGATACCCTCGAAGATGACCTGTACCTTGCCGCCATTCTCCCCCGCTCCGTCGAGCGCGGCCCCGATGTCCTTGATTGATGGAGTCCGATTGTCGTCGGTCACCTGTGCGGTGAACTCCCAAAGGTCTCCACTCTCACACACGTTCACCTCAGCGCACTCCGCGTGAACGAGGTTGATGTGCGTGCGCGATACCACCCAGAAATCCTGGACGACGCGGCTCCCCTCGAGCAGTGGTGAACCAGGGAACTCGAAGGTCATCGTGAAGTTACCCAGTTCATGGTCTGCGGTGATGTTCAGTGGAATCTTGAACACGCCATTGGTGTCGGTCGTCGATGCGTTCTGCATTCCCGAGGCCGACCATGACCAATTCACCGCCACTCCGGATACCGGCTGCAGCGCGTTGTCGACCAACCTGGCCTCGACTGTGGCGTTCATGTTGCGATACAGGCGTGGCACGGAGTTCAACTGGAAGTCCGTGGTTCCCACCACGGTCAGGTTGACGTACGCGCCTGTCGGCGCCAGCACGGTCGTCTGATTTCCAGTGAAGTAGTAGTTCGAATTGGTGAAATCGACGCGCACACCGTAGGTGCCTGAGGCGTACTGACTGTACCATGACCAGTTGTAATCGAACACCGCCTCATTGGCGATCATCACCGGCTTGCGAGCGAAACCGGTCTCCTGCGCACCTTGGAAGATGCCGTTGTGATCGAGGTCGACCTGCAACGCCATCGGGTCGTGCGGCCACGGTGTCATTGTGCGATTGGTGACGTTACCTATGATACGGAACGATTCGCCAGTGTTCATCTCGGGGATGATCTCACAGCGCACGTCCGCTCCCGGGTTATCCGGGTCGACCGGGCCGCACGGCGGCACATCGAAGTCACCGCCGTTCTGCATGGCGATGTACCAATGCGTTCCATTGTGGCGCAGGAACGGCCTCAGGCGCGCTGCCTCACCGAGCAGTGAGGACGGGTTGCCGTCCCAACTGTGTGCCCAGGGCTTGCCCATACTCGCCTCGGAGTACGAGAGATTCGCCGCCGCGAGCCCAGGCTCGAGGAACAGCGCCCTCCATGCACCGAAGGTTGTCGAGCCGGTGAACTGCGTGGAATCCCAGTAATAGACGGCATTCTTCCCTGATACGATGATGTCCGCTTCAACGTACATGCGGTGCATCGCTCGGATCATGAACGGATCTGTCTGATCGCCAACTAGGTACGGGAACGGCCATTCAGAGGCCAGCGGCGGGTCAACTCTCCCTACGAATTCGTAATCCCCGACAGGTAACGACGTGGTGGTGTAGTTGTAGCGGCCAATCACATTGTGCGACTTGCTGGCGTTGTCCCAGATGATCTCCTCATATCCACCCTGCAGCATACCCGCTCCATTGTCCATCGTTGAATTCCAGCGAACCTGCATCCAGTTACCCTGGATACCACCGGCCTGCACGAACGTGAGCGAACACCAGCCCTCGGAGTCAGCGCGGAAGCCGAAGCCGTAGCCAGTGAAGTTGGTGGGAGTGGAGCGGTTGCCGAATGGGCCACCGGATACTGAGAAGGTCATCGGCGCATTCACGATGCGCGCGCCGAAGATACCGCGGTCCCAATCGGCAGCGTAGTGTGCCTTGAAGTCAAGCCACAGTGGCTGCTCGTCCGAGCGGAAGTAAGTCCACGATACGTAGTCCAGCGTCAGGTTGGCGTGCACCGCCACCTGATGATGCATCGATTCGCTGCTGTCATGGATGAACATCTCAGTGACCTCAGCATACACTGTGTAGGTGCTGTTGTCACCCACATGGATCGATTCTGGGTAGAGGAACTGCCCGACTGTGTAGCCCCCCCAAGCGTCGGTCAACACATCGATCGTCTCGATGGCCGTGGTGCCGTTCTGCGTCCATTCGATGTGCACCTGCACAGGAAGGTTGGGCGCCGGCTCGAAGGCGAGCGAAGACATGTTCAGCCATTCGACGTAGCCGTGAAAGATCGCCGGACTATTGGCGTCCATCCACAGCACCTGCGGCACTGTGATGTTGATGTGCGTCGGTATCTTGTCGTCCTTGTCCGGGATGCAGTCGTTGTCATGGTCCCAATCACTCGAAATGCTGCCGTTGTAGCATGGGTCGCTCGTGTGGCCCTCCTCGAGGATGTCATAGTCGAGGTCCTCGCGGGTATCGTTGTCGTCATCGTTGTCAAGCACGTCCGGGCCGGTGGAGGCGTCCATCGAGTTGTACAGGCCCTCGCCGTTTCCGTAGTCGTCGTGGTCCCATGGATTGGTCGAGTTGCGACCATAGCGAGTAGGCCAGAGCATGATCTCGTCCTCGTCCTTCATCCCATCCTCGTCATCGTCAAGATCCTCGTCATCACGGATGCCGTCATTGTCGTGGTCCCACGGTGAAACGAATGGGGTGGCGGTGGCCAGCTCAGCGGCATTCAACCTGCCATCAGCGTCCCAGTCATCGTCCATCCAGTCCACGAGCCCATCGTCGTCATGATCCCAGATTGACTGTTCCTCACCCCAGAAACAGCCTGCCACCGTCTCCTGCAGGACATCCGAAATGCCGTCGTTGTCATCGTCCCA
>CALCOR010000335.1 GCA_937897085.1 uncultured euryarchaeote
ACGGTGACGCCGCTGGGTGCGAGCGGAGGTGTTTCCGAGGCGGGGGAGTTCCTGCAGGCGATGGTCGGCATCTTCCTAGCGCTGTCGTTGCTACCCTTGATTGCAGCCGTCGCCAATCTCTCAGCCACGGCAAGCGGAGGCTGGCAGGAGTTGTCCTCCTCGCACGGAGCGTCGATGACGATGGTCGGCGTTGTGTTGCTCATTCCGGTGGCCCTCACAAGCCTGTTCGCCAGCGTCTCCGCCTTTGGCGGAGGAAACGAACTCAGCCACATCGCAGGCACGCTTGACATGCTCGCCATCTGGGCGACGCTCGGCTTGATTGCGCTCGGCGGGGCGCACTGCCTGTTTCCACATGCATCTGGTCGCCAACTGTTCAGCCGCTCGAAGAGCCGCTGGACCTTCTGGTTGATCATCGTCGGTGTGTCTGGCTTCGCAGTCGGCCAGTTGATTGTCGATCACGTCGATGCAACGCTCGCGGGTGAAGGTGTCGCAGAGGCGCTCGAGGCGGCGGAGGTGACGGCTCCTGACCTCGCCGGTTCGATTGCGCTGTTCGCCGCTGTCATGTTCTACGGGGTCGTGGTCGGCTCGATTCTACTGATGCAGAACATGATCATGGGCATCTTCCGAGGAACGCCGGTTGGTGATGAACTGGCTATGCCAGCAGGTCCCACACCCGTGCGTCACACGCTCACATCAGGCATGACCAGCATCCGGCGCCTGCTCTCGGCAGGGGTCGGCGTGGACACGGACATCGTGGTCGACGACGATGACGGTGGACGACTTTCGCTGGCGGACCTCGCGAGTCAAGCCGATGAGGTTACTGACGACGTGGAGGAGGAGGTCGTCGAGGAGGCCGTAGAGGTTCCCGACGCCCACTCCCTGAACCGGATGCGCAAGCCGGAGCTCGTCGATTTGGCGTCTTCACTGGGCAAGGAGTCCAGCGGTACGAAGGCAGACATCATCGCCCGTCTCGTAGCCTGAACAGTGCAGACTCAGGTCCACTGTCCCGCGCAACAAGCATAGGTGCAGGCCGCTCTGCCGAGTAAGTCGAGGGGTCGTCAGGGGGCATCAGGATGAGAATCGGACTCGTGGGCAAACCCAATGTCGGCAAGTCGACCACCTTCTCCGCACTCACCGAGACGACCGTCGAAATAGCCAACTATCCATTCACGACCATCGAGCCGAACGTAGGCGTGACTTGGATTGCTTCACCAACCACCTGCCCCTGCTCGGAACTGCGCGCTGTACGCGAAGCTGACGGGCGCCTTGAACCATCCACTGATGACGACGAGCGAGGCGGGAGCATCTGCCAACCGAACACCGGTAGTTGCAACGGGTTCACACGCCTCGTGCCGGTGACGCTCGTCGATGTCGCAGGCTTGGTCCCAGGAGCGCACGAGGGCCGCGGACGGGGCAACCAGTTCCTCTCTGATCTGGCCGCCTGCGACGCCCTCATCCAAGTCGTCGATGCTTCTGGCGCGACAGACCTCGAAGGCAATCCGAGCGGCTCGGGGGCATGTGACCCGCTGGCGGAGCATGAGTTCCTCGTCGACGAGTTGGCGGCGTGGATCGAGGGGATTCTGGCAGGGAGTTGGAACAAGGGAACGCGTAGGACGCAGTCGGAGGGTGACCGAGCGATGGCCGAGTGGCTGCACGAGCAGTTGAGCGGAATAGGGGCCGATGAGATCCAAGTGGCGCAGGCTCTGGCAGTATTCCATCAGCGTAACCGAGACGTGGGCAACCCATGGCAGTGGAGCGCGGAGTTGAAGCGGGAACTGGCGGACGAGTTGCGCAAGGCGATGTTTCCGCTGTTCGTGGCCGCCAACAAGGCGGACCTCGCCGAACCCGCTCTCTGGGAGGCATTGGAGGTGAGGGTGGCCGAGGAGAATGGCCTGCTCGTGGCGACTACTGCCGAGTCCGAACTGGCATTGCGTCGCGCAGCCAAGGCGGGATTGATTGCCTACGTTCCAGGGGAGCCCGAGTTCGAGTTGACCGCGGCTGGCGTTGAGGGGCTGACCGCACCACAGCGTCAGGGACTCGATGAGTTGGCCGACCGCCTGTCACGCTTGGGAGGGTCGGGAATCGTCCCTCTGCTGTCTGCGGTGGTGTACGATCGGTTGGATCAGATTGTGGCACATCCTGTGCAGGACGAGACTCACTGGACTGATGGGGATGGAAGAGTTCTCCCAGACGCTTTGCTGGTCAAGCGAGGCACCACTGCCAAAGGGCTGGCATACGCGGTTCATACCGACCTCGGAGACGGCTTCATCCGCGCCACCGATGCGCGTACGAGCCGCATCATCGGGGCCGAGCATGAGCTCGAGGACGGCGCAGTGGTCAAGATCCACGCCAAGACCTGACAGCCTCAAGAGATGCTGGGCGGATGCCGAGCAGTGTCAATCGGTGAAGGGGTCGTCTTCGTCGCCAAAGTCGGGAGCCGGTGGTAGTTCATTCCCGGGCATGGCTGGAGGGTCGGGCGCAGCTTCTGCCTCGACTTGCAGTGCCTCGGCGGCTTCGGCGGCTTCGGCGGCTTCGGTGGCTTCCAATGCCTTTGCCTCAGCAATTACGAGCATCTCGAGGAAGTCTTTGTTATCATCAAGTGTGAATGAGCTCAGGTGTCGTCCACCAC
>CALCOR010000336.1 GCA_937897085.1 uncultured euryarchaeote
CCGAATCTCCGGTGCTGTCGGTCAATGGCAACACGGTTGCTCTGGCTGCCGATCAGATGCTAGGATGCGCCGCAGTTCTCGCTTGTCCCATCGAGGTGAACATCTACTATCGCACTCCGGAGAGGATGTCTGCATTGCTCGAAAGACTGGAGGAGCGCAGGCTAGCGGTGATGCGAGCGGAACCCCCCGATGGCTGGACCGAAGGGAGCGAGGCCTGGAAGGCGGCGATGCTCGCAGTGCCGGTGCTCGGTGAGGACGCTGATGGGCATATTCCTGGACTCGAAGGTCCGCGGGCGGCGTGCAGCCGTGACGGCATCATGCAAGCGGACGTGGTATTCGTTCCATTGGAGGACGGGGACCGCTGCGAGGCACTCATCGCGGCAGGTAAGCAAGTGCTCGTGGTCGATCTGAACCCGCTGTCGCGCACCGCCCACACAGCGACGGTGACCATCGTCGACGAGTTGACGCGAGTGCTCGAAGAATTGCTGCCGCTGCTGCTGGCAGGTACTGGTTCGCCTGACGCGGATTGGGATAACGACGCCATTCTGCAGGATGCGCTGGACGAAATCCGGTCTGGTACGGCATGATTCGTTCCACCGCGTGAACATCCGGGCGAACCTTTTTCAGGCCGTACACTGAGAAATTGATGAGCCCTGATGGCCGATAAGCGAAAAGATACGCTGGAAGGCGGCGATTTCTTCGGTGGGTCACAGAAGTCGTTCGACCTTGAAAAGACGGCCGAGCCAACGCGGAGAAGGCGCAAGCGTGGAGGGCACTCAAGACCTGCACCGGTGCAACAACAGTCGCCTGATTCAAGGGAGCCAGTGCAGCGCCGAAGCGTGCTCGACCATGACGCCATTCCAGTGCAGGATTCGATCTCCAACTGCCCAGGTTGTGGCAACGATATCTCCGAGGGTGATTTCGTCGAGGCCATCGTCTCGTTCGTCACTGGCGCGGCCGACTACCTCGCTGGGGACCCGATTCGCTCTCAGGCGGTGCAGGCGCTCAGGCAGCAGGCCAAGCGAATGGATCTGCCAGAACCGTACGATGACTGGCTGCTCGAAGTGTGCACTCGACTCGAGGCGCAGGTGACCCGCTACGCAGAGGCGCAGCAGGACGTGATCGCCGCTGATATCGAGGAGCGGATGAGAGCCGAGTTGATGGGTGAGCTCTACGGCCAGATCCGCTCAGAGATTGAAGTGCACATCCGTCGCGAGGTGGAAGCCGAACTGTGGGAGGAATTCCAGCGCACCTATCAGGAACAACAGGGAACCGAGCCTGATTCGAATCAGGAGTAGTGCTCGGTGAGCAATGTCCTCACGCGGGCAACGATGCTGTCGCCCACCTGTGAGGTCGACGCCGTTCCACCCAGGTCGTAGGTGAGGTCTTCGGCAGACAGGAGTTGTGCGGTGATCGCTCGCTCGACGATGTCGGCTGCCGCAAGCGCATCGGCATCGTCACGCTGCATACCGATCCATTCAAGCATCAACTGCACCGAGTTGAGTGTGGCGATCGGATTCACCACACCCTTGCCTGCGTGTTTCGGAGAAGAGCCGTGAACCGGCTCGAACAGTCCGTGTTCATCTCCGATGTTCCCGCTGGCAGCCATTCCCATGCCACCTTGGAGAACACTACCGAGATCGGTGGCTATGTCACCGAACATATTGGTGGTTACGACGACATCGAACCACTCCGGGTTTCGAATCATCCACATTGTGAATGCGTCGATGAACGCTGCCTCGTGAGCGACGTCGGGGAACTCCTCAGCAACCTCGTTGAACACCCTCCGGAATAATTGGCAGCCGCGCGTGACGTTGCTCTTGTCGACGCAGGTGACCCGGGACACGCCGTCCTTGGGCGCGCCGCCGCGGCGCTCGGCGTAATCGAACCCGAGACGTATGAGCCGCTCAGATCCCGCCCTGGATATCGGACGCGGGTCCCAAGCGACCTCGCCAGATATTCCGTCGAACTCCAATACAGGATCCTCGGCCACTTTACCGTCCATCAAGCGGTTGGCGGACCGGCGCAGCAGGCTGTGGTAGAGCCCCTCTGTGTTCTCCCTGAGCACCACCATGTCGACCTTGTCGGGTGACCACACCTGGGTGAATTTGTCGTGGATCTTGTGCCGCACCCCGCGGTAGAGTTTGATCGGGCGCACATTGGCATAGAGGTCGAGTCCTGAGCGAAGTCCAAGGATGACCTGCCCGCCGGCGATGTCCCCGTTGGGCAACTCCGCGCCCGGCCAGCCAATCGCACCCAAGAGAATGGCATCCGACTCGTCGCGGCAGTGTTCGAACGAACCTTTTGGCCACTCCTCCCCGGTCTTCAACCAATACTGACCCCCGCACTCGATGACCGTGCGCTCAAACGCCAGTGGGCTGCCCGCTTCGATGACATCCAGCAGCTTCTCCGCCTCGAGGATGACCTCGGGGCCAGTGCCATCGCCGGGCAGTATCGTCAGGCGGTAGGTCACCATGAATCGGCCACCGGCTGGGACTACATGAACGCGTCCATCGCCGCGGTTGCCGAGTGAATTGAGGGATTAGTTCTTCAACCGTCATGAGAGGAAGGGGGGCGATGACCGACAGCGCGCCGAGCGATGCCGATGGGCCTACCCGCATTGATGCATCCAGTCTTCCTGAAGAGGTGTGTCATCTATGGGAGACCATGCTCAGGCTCGATCCTTCGTGGGACTTGCACGAATGGTTGGCGCTGCGCGCCGCAGAGGAGTTGAGGTTGGTGGAATCGAAACTCGGACGGGAACGGCTGCGCCTCGAACAGAGGCTCCACCGGGTGAACACGCTCGCCGAGCGATTGCGGCGCATGGGTGTCAACATCGACGAGGTACGTTGGAACGACCCGCACCAGCGCAACCTGTTCGACTCCTTCTCTGTAGAGCCGACGAACGCCGCGCTCCCCGAGGGAGAGACGGATGAGCGAGAAAGCGTGGATGTAGAACAGCATCCGGCTGGTGCGCTGCTCGATTACCTTCCCGGAGAATCAGGTGACGACCCGCTGCTGGCCATCGTCGCCCAGTTGGTGCTGTTCGAGATGGAGGAGGCTGAAGGGAACGGGAAACTGCCACTCTCCCTCGATGGAATCGGTGATTCGCTCGAGAACCGCGGCATCAGCGCTGATGAACTGGACGAGGCGGTAGAGTGGTTGCTGGAGCGCGGGCAGATCATCGAGGTGGCCGAGGACCTGTTCGGATTAGGGTCGGGATAGCCCCGGATAACATGGGAAACCGTGAATAAGGAACAAGAAGAACTTCAACTGAAGGTAATGCCACGTATTCGGGCGATTCTGGTAGGTGCGCTCGTAGGTGGATTCTTTCTATTCGAATTGTGGGCCTCCATCCCTCTCTCTATCGTAATCGGACTCGCCGCCATGCTGGTGGTGGACTATCCTTGGCAATCCAGCGAGCGGCGCCGCATGACCCGCCATGCACACGACCAAACCCTGCGACTGCAGTACTCCAGTCAGCAGGTACACGCTCTCAACCAGCGCCTCGCTCAAGTCGAGGCTTCGCTGGAGGATCGACAGGCGCGCCTGCAGAACACCTTGATCGAACTCGAGCGGCGGGACACCGTGGGCGCGCCCGAAGCGCGACGGCTCATCGATGGCCAGAAAGAGACGCTCGAGGCACAGAAGCAGGCGATGGAGGAGGCTCAGAGGCTGATACGTGCCCAACAGAGCATGCTCGAGCGACTGGAGCAGCAGACCGTGGACGGCCACGGGCGTTGGGAGGAGACGCTCGCATCGCTTGAGCGAATGCTCGCCAGCCAAGCAAACCTGTCCACGGGGGCGCAGAAACACGTGCTTGAGGAGATCTGTGAGGGCAACCGCGAACTACAGAGGGCGCTCACCCAGGTGCTCTCCCGTCTGGCGATGGAACCACGTAGTTCCGAGGTGCATGTCTCGGACTCGGTGGTGATGGGAGCGGTGGGTCATGACGTTGGACAGAAGACACCCGCCCCCCCACTCATACCTGTCATCGACATCGGCCTGCCACAGCGCACGAGCACCGAAACTTGGTTGAAGGCGCTGCCAGAAGACCTGACCTGAGGCGTTCCCTTGGTCTCGAAGCGGCGCTCCGAACTGTACTGGCGATTGTGGCTGGGCGGCCTGCTGTGGAAACTACTGGTGATTGCGCTCGGACTCACTGCCGCCAGCCGCCTGTCCCAGTGGTCGGACACCACCTGGCAGGCGATCGGCATCGGCCTGCTGCTGTTCGCAATGCTGCTCGAAAGAAGTGCCGCGCGAGACTCGCTCACACGCGTCGATGAAATCCTGCTCGGCAGACTCGAGGCGACGGAATTCCTCGCCGACCGAGCTCCGGGCACCGCCGGCGCATTCAGGCTGACAGGTGTTCCCAACGCGTTCGACCGCTTGATGGATGAACTGCTCGCCGCCGAGGCAGATCCTCTGGCCAAGGAGGTCGATGCCCACGGCCGCACCGTCTACCGCACCCGCGGCATCGACCCGCGGGGACCAGCGAAGGGGAAGGGAGCGGACACCATCGACGCACGCCTGCCGCGCATAGACGCCATGACTCCTCGCCCTGAGTTCGACGATCTGGAAGGCGAACTCACGCGAGCCGAGGAGACCGTCGCCGAAGCGGACGTGATTGCGGCTGAGCGGGCGCAGAAGCGCTGGGAGAAGCAAGAGCAGGGGGATCCTGAACTCATTGAGGCAGGGGTGGAGAAGCTCGGTGATCTGGTTGCAAAGGGACATTTCAGGGGTCCGCGCGAGCCCGACGAGACGACCGAGAACCATTAGAAGAGGAGCCATGCCCGGAGCGGGCAAGCGCATGGCCGGACATCAAGTGAAGGCGATTCTCGTTGCGGGGGGTGCGGGCACGCGGCTGCTGCCGTTCACCCGTTACACGCACAAGACCCTGCTACCGTTGCACAGAAGGCCTGTCATCGACTACGCATTGGCTACCATCCGGCGGGCTGGAATCCGTGATATCACCATCATCGGCAACCGCTTCATCGGGCAGATAGCGCAGCATGTCGGCACCGGTCTGGAAGGTGAGAACATCCACTACGTCATCGAGGAGGAGCCTCGGGGCGTCGGTCACGCACTCAATCTCGCCCGCCCGCACGTGGAAGGGAGCCGGATGCTGGTCTACTTCTCCGACAACATCGTCACCTACGAACTGGCCGACGACGTCGCTGCTTGGCGGGAATCCACAGACCCCCCGGGTTGTATTCTTCTGGGCCGCACAGTTCCTGACCCCGAGAGGTTTGGAGTTGCGGTGTTCGACGAGGCGGGTGAATTCGTGGACATCGAGGAGAAGCCCGAGAATCCGTCATCCGCAGTCGCCATCGGTGGAATCTACCTCTATGACGAGGATTTCTGGACGCTGCTCGACGAGGAATCAGAACTGAAAGGTGGGAACTTCACCATCAGCGACCTCAACAAGCGCTACGTGGCGCTCGGCAAGGCCGCACTACGAGACATCGATGAGTTCGTCTGGCTCGATTGCGGGACACCCGATGCTCTGCTCGCGGCATCCAATCTGGCAGCGAAGGGCATCCTCTCA
>CALCOR010000337.1 GCA_937897085.1 uncultured euryarchaeote
ACATGGAGTTTGACGGACCTGCCGCGATTCGAACACGGGTTTCCAGCTCCGGAGGCTAGAGTGATATCCAGGCTACACCACAGGTCCAGTGGCTTTCCCAAATGAAAGGTCGACTTGAACTCTCGGAGCCGAAGGCGTGCCCACAGCGATTGGACACTCAGTCGTCCTTCTCTTTGATGCTGGCCTCGAGTTCCTCTTTGTCGAGGTGCACGGAAACCTGACCCGAGCGCACCCGCACCCGCTCAGGATTGATGTGCTCGATCACGCCAGTCAGGCCGCCAGGCGTCTTCACCTCCATTCCGATGCGCAGGGTCCTCGTCTGACCTCCCTTGATGTCGCTCTTCTTCGCGCCGGTCACCTTCAGCAGGTCATCGAGGCTCATCAGGCCACCACTCCGAGCGAACATCATGCCACAGATCATCCCGAGCAGCGAAATCAACACCACCACGATGTCCTGTGTACTCCAGATACCCACTTCACCCCATACGATTTGACGAATCGGCTCCCCTTGCAAGCCCTTCAGGAAGGGGATGAGGTAGAACTTGGTACGCGGTGTGCCAGCGCCGAGGCCATAGTAGACGTTCAGCACGGTGAGCAGTATCAACGGTGGACCCCCGTACATCCCGACTTTGCCGGCCTGACGCTTCCATCGAGACATGGACTTCCCCACATGGAAGCCCGTCCAGAGCGCCTTGAAGATTGCCCAGTCTCATCAGTTGAGGTACATTCCGTCTAAGAGCGGTCCCTCCGCGATTTGAACACGGGTCTCATCCTCCGCAGGGATGAAGGATATCCAAGCTACCCCAAGGGACCTTGATGCGCCGTGCGAAGAGTGTGATTTAATCCCGACGGCAGGGGCAGGAAGAGTGCTCCACACCGGCCGCCCATAGGAGACGACGGCCGGAGGGAGCGGGGGGTTGTTGTGAGTCCTATGTGTATCAGCAGGCGAGCGCGTAGACCCGCTTGCCAGTCATGCGATCCTGTTCCCAGCGGATTTCCTTGCAATGCCTGGGAATGAAGAAACCGACCTTTCTCGGGGTCAGCCCGTGATTCTTCATCTTGCGGTCGTTGCACAGCGAGGCGACGATGTCCGCCGCAGTGCATTTCGGATTCGTTCGCACGTAATCCATAATCTCGGTTTTCAGGCGCATGAAACGCGCCAACTTCTGACTGCCTACAGTATATGACATCATACATACTGGTCCGCCAGAGGGATATGAACACCGGGTGGGAGGGCCGGGGGACCCCCATCCAATGAGGTCAGAGAATCGGCACGACCGTCTTCCAGCGCGGCTCGGCCAGCTTCTTCCCTTTGCCATCTGCCGGAATCGGATTCGAGTGCAGCAACGTGCCGTGCATACCCTCCACCTGGAACTTGACGCGCAACTCTACCCTGCGGTCCCGCTCACACGCCTCGACGGTGTCATCATCGAGTTCTTCGGTGGTGAACGTGTCTGGGTATCCCTCGTTGGTGATAGTCAACGACGAGCCGTCGAGATGAACGCGCGGCTGGAAATCGTGGTCATTGGGATCATCCATCCATACATTCAGGTCAACCACCACCCGGTCTCGCGCGGTTACCTTGGTTATCTCCATCGTCGCTACCATGGGATTCAACCGCCGCCACCGCTTGAGGTGATAACAACATTCGCTCGCGCCAACCCCCTCACTGTCAGGGGGTTCACACCGACAGTTCGCTTACACGTGGCATGAGTACGATGAACTCCACCGTGAGGTCCCAGTCGTTGCCCTCGTCCGGGTCGAAGCCATCGACGAGGAAGTCCGGGTCGGCATCATCGGCGCGCACCGACCAGACCCACTCTCCCTGTCCGAACCTGGCGCCCACCTCAGCGAGCAACTGCTCCCGCAGGTCGTCGGCATGGTCAGCGTCGTAGACCTGCTCACCGACCGGACGAGGATTCATTCCCTCGCGTTCGATATAGGCGGTCGCAGGTTTGGTGAAGTTCTCCTGACGAGTCTGCGACTCATCAGTCCAGCCACTGTCAGGAACGGCGATGCCGAGAGTGAAGTTGTCCTGTGGTTGGGTACCCGGCAGCAGATCCATCTCGAGCGTGAGCGTGGCGTTCACAGCCAACAGGCGGCCATCTGTTCCGGGAACGTGTGATTCCGCCCACGTCTCCCCCTGTGCAAGATATCCTGACCAGTTGATGCTGATGCGGCGCTCCTCCCAGACCACCTTCCAGGTACGCGTGTACACATCGATGCTCCACACCCGGGTGATGCTTGCACCCTGATCATCCGTGACGGTTACCGAGCCGCTGCGCCTCCCCGAACTGTTCAGCAGCAGGCTGACGCTCGTCTCCGTCGAATCGACATCGTTCTCAGTGTCGCCGTCAATGTCACTGTCCGCGCTCCAGTTGAGGTCCCAAGCGAACGCGAGCACTCCCCCCTCGGGGTCGGCTGATGAGGATGCATCGAGCGTGACCAGATCGCTCACCTTGGCGGTCGTTGGCATCGCCAGCGAGACTTGGGGGTAGCCGTTGACGTGAATCGTCCAACGAGCGAGATCGGCGCCGCCCTGATCATTGCTCACCTGGACGCTGGCTTCGTACGTGCCCTGTTCTTCATAGACGTGGGTGGCGAGTCCCTGAGTGCTCGAATGAGTGGTGCCGTCACCGAAGTCCCACAGAAATTCGACTATCACCGTGGTGTCGGGGGTGGACGACTCGCGGGCGTCGAAGTTCACCGCCTCGCCCGCATGGATGCTGTCCACATCAACCGACAGCCGGGCTTTTGGTTCGGGCGGGCCGATGACGCTCGTGCAGCCCGAGAGAAGGAGGCTGGCCAGCAGGAAGCAAGCCAGTATCGAGCGGACGCCCTTCGTCATGAGGCGGGAGCCAGAACCATCGTTTAACAGGCTGACGCAGCCATGCGGCTCCTTCCCCATCTATGAGTACATGTGTGACTTCGCGGTCAGCCGCCCAGACGTTCGAGCAGAACCGCCTTGGTACCGCTCACCGGCAATCCTCTGGAACTTGCGAGCGCCACCAGTTCCGCCTTCTTCATCCGCTTCATCTCTGCGATGGTGGGTTCATCATCGTCATCGCTGCCGACCGGTACCTCGACCTGTTCATAGGCAGACATGTCCGAACCGTCGGAAGATACCATGTCCGCCTCGACAAGGTGTTCATCGGCGCTGTCCAGATCGACTTTGTCTCCCATTGCCATCTTGTAATGGTCGACGAGCGGATCCTTGGTGAGCAGGTCCTCGGCATCGGCGTCGCCGGCATCGAACTCCACCGGTGATGGTTCGGGCTCGATCTCCTGAGCCTCGAGCATGCTCGCCTCGAGCACTTCCAGTGCCGTTTTCAGCTCCTCATCACGCTGCTCGCCATAGATTTCTGTCAACTGACGCGCCGCCTCCTGCTCCGTGTCATCGAAACTCGATTCCGCTGAATCCTCTGTCTTTCCTCCGAACAATCGGCGCAGAGAGTCCAGCAACCCCATCCTGTTCACCCGTGTGGCCAAGGAGGGTTGAGGATATGGACATTCACCCGTGGCGCGGCGTGTGAGCGCAAGTTCAAACAGAGTGCCACGCCCGCAGACGGCGTATGGTACACGACCCGCTCGCTGGTTTCCGCGTACTTGGGTTCGACCTCGAAACCACCGGATTGTCAAGCGACCGCCATCGTATCATCCAGTACGCGCTGGTCGGCTCCTCAGAGGATGGTGATTCCATCTACGTCGAGGAGATGGTGGACCCGCAGCGCAGGGTTCCGTCAGATTCAACTCGTGTACACGGATTCACCGATGCAGATGTCGCCGGTAAGCCGATCTTCGGCGAACATATCGACCAAATCGACGAGCTGATCGAGGGAGCGGTCATCGTTGGTCACAACGTCAACCGATTCGACTGGCCGTTCATGCGCGACGAGTACACGCGCGCTGGCAGAATGATGCCAACTCCCAGAGCGGTGATCGACACATGCGTGGTCGCCCGTCGACTGAAGCTACCTCGTAGACACACGCTGGCCGCCATGTGCGCCCGCTACGGCGTAGAACTCGAGAGAGCGCACACCGCAGGTGCCGATGCTGCTGCCACCCTGCTGCTGCTCTGGCGCATCATCGAGGAGCATCCGCGTCAGTTCCGCCGCCCGCTAGAGGACATCGAGGAGTGGCTGGCGAGTGGTAGAATCGGTGAGGACAGCGATCTCGGTCCGGGTTACGACGACCTCGAACCATTCGATGCGAACGGCAGGCTGCGCTGGTCGGACCAGGAACTGGTTCTCGCCTTCGGGCGCCACCGCGGCGTCACCCTGCGGACCTTGGAACTCAACGACCCGAGTTATCTGCGCTGGATGCTGTCCGGCAACGGACCGCTGGAGCAACAGGACATACAGCGCTTGGAGCACATCCTCGAGTCTCATTGAGACATCAGGAATCCCCGCCGCCTCCTCCTCTCCACGGCGCCGCGTGAGGTTCCAATCGCGTCAATCCGCAGGGAGCTCGCCCGAGTCAGGAATGGGCTTCCAAGGGAGCACATCGCACCAGTCTCCCAGCTGCCAACTGGAGCCTCCGACGTTGACGCTGCCGAACAACACCGGGCCCTCCCAGCCCATGTCGAGCAACTCGCGCAGGCTCTCGCGCGCATACCCGCGTACTACGACCCCGAAACGCTGACCTGATTCCACGACATTGCCCTCGACATCCACGGGATTCATTCGCTCCACCAGCGCGACCGCCCCATCATCCTCGATACGCACGACCTGTACCACCTCGTCTCGGAACACTCCCTCCACCTCGAGCTCTCCGTGCGCCCGCGCCCAGATCCAGGACGGGCACCATGCCTTCCACTCACAGAACGCACAGGCGTCGGCGCTCGGCGTGGCAGGCAGGGGCGTCTCCGTAGGTCGCATCTTCTCCCAGGCGGCGAACGCATCCTCGAGCACGTTCGGTCCCTCGGCCACGTATACCTTCGAGTTGAGCGCATACCAACCTTCAGTCGTGATCGGCGGGTGTCCTGGGTTGTTCTCGGCGAGCAGGTCGCGATACAGCCGCAGTTGCCTGCTCACCGTGTCGTAGAGTTCGTCCTCGGGAGCGCGGCCGGTCTTCAGATCCGCCACTATCCAACCTATGGTCTCTCCAGATTCGTCGCGTTCTGCGATGAGCAGATCTAGCCGGCCCATCAGCCGGCCGCAGGTCGAGCGCAACGTTCCCTCTGCAGCGAGCACCATCTCTTGGATGGCGCGCCACTCGTCGACTGAGATCGTGGCGAGTGCCACCGACTTTCGTCCCGCCTTGGAGAACATGATGTTCAGCGCGCCGATGAGCAGCTTCTGCGCCTTCTCGAACTCGTCCTCCTTCCATGCTGGATGACGAGGCGTGTTGAAGAACGACTCACGCTCCTCCTCCCACTGCTTGCGCAGCAGTTGTTTCGCGGTGCGCGGCAACCATCCTGTCTCCTCTCCGTCGCGATCCAAGAGATCGAGATTACACAGGTCCTCAACGGTGTCGTGAACGGCCGTCCCGATCGCCGCTGGCATGCCTGTCTTGCGCGGCAGACGCTGACGGGAGAGCCAGAACTTGCGGGGACAGGACTCGAAGTTGTTCCAGGAAGAAGGTGAGAGTGTGAACCCGCGATCCTTCCATGGTATGTTCGTCACGTTCGTTCACCTCCAGAACAGCAGGTTCGGCTCCCTGCACCGTGGGTTCTTATCATGCCCCAACCATTAATGCGACGGGCGGGCAGGCAGCGGTGTGAGAACAATGCCTGTCGTCAAGATCTCCGATAGCGTCGATACCGAGGATGCCCTCGTCGTCTGTTGCTTCCCGTCGGTGAGCATGGTATCCAGCATCGTCGCGCACTACCTCATCGAGCGGCTAGATCTCACCTTCTGTGGAGGTGTGCGCCATCCACGACTGCCGGCGGTCTGTCTTGTGCAGGATGGCGCTCCGATGCCCCCGATTCGCTTCTACGCCGGCCAGCCGGTATGCACGCTCGACAGTTGCGACAAACTGATCGTGATCGTGTCTGAAGTGCAAATCCACGGGATGCTGGCGCTGCCACTCACCGAGGCGCTGCTCGAATGGAGCAAGGAGTCGAACACCGGCGCTGGCATCCTCGTCGATTCATTCTCTCACGGCGTCGAGAACATGCACGAGTTGGTGGACGACGACGACTCCGACGAAACCATCCTCGGCATCGGCTCCACTGAGGAGAATAGAGAGCAGTTGAATGAGATGGGAATCCCACTGCTCAAGCACGGAGTCATCGGAGGCATGACCGGTGTTCTGCTCGGAGAGGGACGCCGTCGTGGCCTGAACATGTTGGCGATAATGGCTGAAGCAGCCGCTGAATACCCCGACGCGCGCGCGGCCGCCCGCGTCATTCACCACCTCGACATGCTGCTGCCGGCGATCAAGTTGGACACCGAGCCGCTCATCGAGGAGGCGAGGCGCATCGAGGAGCAGATCAAATCGATGATGATGCACAAGCTGCAGACGTCCGAGGAGGACCTGGACCCGTCGATGACCGAAGGTGCCAGCAGCATGCTCTATGGTTGACTCAGAAGTCATCGAGTGAGCGTTGAGAAGCAGACGCTTCCGACTCTTCCTCCTCATCTAGAGGAGTATGTTCCACGAGCAAGGAATCGAGTTGCTCCTCAGTCAGCACAGCGACATCGAGGCGGAGCGCCTTGTCGTGTTTCGAGCCGGGATTCTCTCCAGCGACCAGATGATGCAATTTTCCGGAGACCTGGGTGACCACCTTCCCTCCGGCCGCCTTGATGCGCAATGCGACCTCTTTGCGGGATCGAGAAAGTGTGCCTGTGATGCAGAACGTCAGGCCCGACAATCCACCTTCCACAACCGCCACCGGCTGCTCATCGGTCACATCCAGCAGTCCCGCCAGTTCACGCACCATCTCCTTTCTCTCGGCCAGTCCAGATAGCAGCAGGTCGGCCACGGTGGCACCGACCCCTTCGATAACCATCAATGACCTCACGGCCCGGTTGTGCTTGTACGGCTTGCCGGTCTCGTCCTCGCCCGGCTCATCGCCGCTCGTATCGACCAGTTCCAGCAGCGCATCGAGTGTCAGCACCTCGGTAGCGACCACGGCAGCAATCTCCGGCCCGATGCGCGGCAGACCGAGCGCGGAGAGGAACTTCGACAGGGACATGCTCCTGCTGGCGTCGATCTCAGCGAGCACGTTCGAAGCGGACTTCTCCGCCATCCGCTCCAGACCCATCAGGTCATCCAAGGTGAGACTGTAGAGGCCCGGTATCGAATCGACCAGACCAGCCTCGGTCAGCAGTTCGGCACGCTTCTCTCCCACTCCGACCAGTTCCAATGATTTGCACCAATAGATGAGCGCATGCACGCTCCTTGCGGGGCAATCGAGGCTGGTGCAGCGCAGGAACGCTCCGTCGACCACCAGTTCCGTCTCACACTCAGGGCAGTGCGTAGGAGGATCCACCTCCTTGCGCGGCGGCAGAGTTCCTGTGAACGGGCTGCCATCTGCGTGCGACCTTCCCTCAAGATCAGTCTTCTTGGCCCGGCCGAGCGACGCCTCCACCTTGGGAATGACATCGCCGCGACGCACCACCCGTACCTTGTCGCCGATGCGCACACCTAGCCGTTCGACCTCACCGGCGTTGTGCAGCGTGGTGTTCTCTACCGTCACGCCTGACACCGTCACCGGAGCCACCCGCGCCACCGGGGTCACCGCACCGGTCCTGCCAGTCTGCCATTCGACATCCATGAGCACCGTCGTCGCCTGCTCGGGAGCGAACTTCCAGGCAAGCGCCCAGCGTGGATGGTGGGCGGTCTTGCCGAGAAGTTTACGCTTGTCGAGATCGTCGAGTTTGAACACGACTCCGTCGACCTCCCAAGACAGGTCGTCCCGGCGTGATTCCCAGTCCTCTGCCACGGCCTGCAGCGCTGCTGTCACCTGCTCATCGTCGTCACCTGCGATGACGCTTGTCGTGGCTGTCTCGATGCCCACCGACTGCATCCATTCGACAGCATCAGAGTCGAAATCGAACCACGGCCTGTCGGGAGAATCGGGATGGCGCTCCCCAGAGGAGGGAAAGCGGACATCGTAGGCATGGAACGAGAGATCTTCGGCGCGTCCCTTGCCCGCATCGACATGCTTCTGCCTGAGCGAGCCGGCGGCGAGATTGCGCGGGTTCGGGGATATCTCGGCGTAGCGTTCGCGGTAGATATCGAGCGGCATCACCACCTCGCCGCGGATGTGGCAGTCACCCTCCCAGGAAAGCTCGAACGGGACGTTCGGGATGCGCCTCGCATTGGCGGTGACATCCTCGCCTCGCTCGCCGTTCCCTCGCGTCGCTGCTCTCACCAGTCTTCCTCGGCGATATTCGATGCTCAGGGCGCTGCCGTCGAGTTTCGGCATGGCGAGGAAGCGCCGACCGTGGGCGGTCGTCTCGGCGACGAAGTGAGCCAATTCCTCGGCATCGGTCGCTTTGTCGAGTGATTTCATCGGAAAGCGATGGGTCACCTTGACGGAACCGGGCGCAGGGTCAGCGCCCACACGCTGCAGCTGCGGATGGCCGGGGGCAAGTCGCTTCAACTCATCCCACATTTCGTCGAATTCAACGTCGGATATCTCGGGAGCGGCTTCGTTGTAGTAAAGATGCGAATGGTGGGCGATCTGCTCTGCCAGCGCCTCGATGTCCGCCTCGGCAGCGATGGCATCCTCCTCGCGTGCGCCCATCGCGTAGCGATGGGCGCGACCCCTGAAAAATCCATCTTCTCGCCCGAACAGCCTCATTCGGCCTCATCGAGGCCCAACTCGGCGCAGAACTCGTCCCAATCGCCGTCGAACAGCGCTTCTAGCCGCGCTGCCACCTCCACCAGATCATCTGGCTGCCCGCCCAGCGGCAGCGGCGCGAACAGCCACCAGCCACGCCGCTGCAGCACGATGCGTTCACCACCCTTCCATCCAGCCCAGCGCAATGACTCCCAGGCATGCTCGAAGCCGTCGACGAACAGGTGTGTCCGGGTGATCGCATAGCGCTTGGGCAGCACCAGCCAGATGCAGTGCAGCGCCAGCAGCCCGTCGAACAGCAGCAGCCACCAGATCGGCGTCCCGCTGCGCTCGAACAGAATCCAAGGAAGCGCCATCATCACACCCAACGTCACCAGTTGGGAACCGTTTCTGATCAACTCGCGTCCAGCATCCGCCTGCCACGCGAATCCACCGCTGGAGAGCCGGCCGAGCCGGCCCACCTGGCTGCGCCCCTGTGTCACGCGCCAGCCGTCGTAGAGCACGACAACAGCGACCATACCTACCACAGCAGCGGCGATTACCGATGGTGAGGCAAGTGCCATCTGCTCACCATCAGAACGTTCCCGGTCCCTCGACGTCGTCATCCTTCCTGCGGCGCATGAAGATGAACACCACCGTCCCCACTAGCAGCAGCAGTGGAATCACCACCTGAGGGGAGAGCAGCAACATCAGGCCCGATGATCCGGAGTCGGTGTCCGGAGTGGAGATGGTGGCGTCGAGGGGGTCGGCGTCCTCGGTGTCCACAACCCCGTCATTGTCGTCGTCGTCATCCTCGATGAGGTCTGTCTCGCATCCAGGCAGCAACGAATCGGGCAGCCCATCGAAGTCGGTATCAGTGGAGGCACAACGATCGAAGGGGAAGTCATCACGGGTGTCCTTGATGAAGTCGTTATCGTCATCCTCATCGAAGACGTCTGGTCCGCAGAAGCGTTCCTCCTCAAGATCGTACCACTGATTCGGTCCGGATATCTGGCAACTGTCGATGAAGTCGAGGTCATTGTCCTGAATGAGCACCGTCACGGTCACGCTGGCGCTCGCCATAGCCCCCCATGGGTCACGCGCCTCAATGGTGACGATGTACACCCCTACATCCGAAAACACAGGATACCACCCGTCGAGCCCCTCGAACTGCAGTTGCCCAGGAGAGTTTTCCCCTTGTTCGCGCAGGTACCAGGAATATGTCAACTGGTTTGACTGACCGGCATCGGGGTCCTGTGCTGACGCTTCCAGATCGAGTGTGTCTCCCTGCTGCAACTCCACATCTCCGCTCGGTTCGGTGATGGTCACTGACGGTGGTTGATTCATCGTCAACTGGATGGTGACCTGACGCGGTGTGTCGCGTCCGATCGCGAACGACGAATCGGCTTCGATGTGGTCAGGAAAGTTTGCCTGATACATCGCTTCCGACGCTTGGCTGATCTCATCGATGTTATGCTCCTCGAAGAGCAGTTCGACGCTGGCATTCCCAGACACCGTGATCACATCCACCTGCTGTTCCTGCTTGAATGAGGGGACGGTCACCTGCACATGCGCGCCGTCCAATGGTTCACCTGCACTCCCGAGAACGGTGAGCTCCCAGATGTCCCCCACCAGCAGTCTGGCCGCACCGGACACCACCGTAGAGTCATGATCGAACTGTGTAGGATACCACACCTCAGCCGAGTATTCGTGGTTCCCTCCAAGTTGAACAACTCCGGGCAGAGCGTCGCCGCGTGATTCGAACGATAGTCCGGAGGATTCGATCGACTTGGTCGCGCCCCAGTTGTTCGAGAGCAACAACGGGCCGGCAGCCTCGAGATCCCCTGTATCGCCGCTCAGCAGCAAGCCAATGTGGTAGGCAGAGACATCGCTGTCCGCGATGACCGTGCGCGTCTGCGCTCGTACCCCCTGCACGATGATCGCCTCGCCGGTGCCATCACCGAACAACGAGAGACCGGACAGGCTGGCCGCGCTCGCATCCAGATGGATTCCGGGAGCACCGTTGATGACGCTGTCAGAGAGCAGCAACTGGTCACAGTTCTGCGCCAGCACCGCTGGTGACGAGCCGCTCGAGTTCAGATTCAGACCTGTCAGCGACACGCTCGGGCCGAGCATCTCGGCCAGGATCACCGAACCTGATCCGTCATGTCCACTGCCGTCGATTCCGGACACATTGCCGGACACTCCGCGCAGCCACAGACCGACATCGTTTCCAGCTCCCAGAACGGAATCGGACAGTTCAATGTTCGATGTGGTGAACATGGCGGCGAACTGGCCGCAATCCTGCAGAGTGACCTGGTAGAGGGTAAGCGACACCGCCACCCCGTTGGTCTGCACACAGCCGTCATACTGGTGCAGCAGGCTGTCTGTCACGCTCACTGAGACGGGCTCGCCGACCGAGTTCGCCTGCAGCACCGCCCCGTCGAGCATCATCCCTGAGATCGTCACCACGGCTGCATCAGGGCCGGCTACCAAGGGAGCGCCCGCCAGAGTTCCCTGCTCCAGTGTGACCAGCGCCTCTCCACCAGCAGTCGAGATGCCGTTCCAGTCGGTTCCAGTAATCGCCGCCCGATCGGACTCGAGCACACCCTTGACAGTAATCCCCCTGTCCGAGGCCACTGTCAGCGACACCTGCGCCAGCAGCGACATCGTCGTGTCGCGGGTGATGGTCAGGTTGTTGTCGAGATAGTACGGGCTGAACGCCTTCTCGAGTCTGAGCCATCCCGTGGTCATGCCTCCTGTAACCGTGGACATCATCACATCGAACGATGTTGATGAGCTGGTGTCCCAACTACGCAGTTGGTTGTGAGCGCCATGGAAGATGGAGACAGTGACGATTCCGCGCACATTCTCCCCCTCGGAGGTCACGTTGCGGGCGGTCACCGAGAAGGTGGCCTCGCCTGCCGAGTCCGTGGCCTGTGTGGAACCTTCGGTGGCCACGCTGGCACCTTGGACCGGTAGCCCCCAGTCGAGTACGCGTACTGTCAGGGCGCTCCTGAGCTCCAACCAACCGCCCTCTCCTACGATGATCGTCCCCGTGGCGCCGCCGTTCTCGAGGGTCACCCCACAGTCCGCGGAAATCGAGAGGCCGGCTGTGAAGTACACGCCATGCCACATCCGCGGGGACGAACAGGTGTAGGATACAGGTGTCGAAACGGTCAATCCGAGGCCGCTGCCACCCAGGGGTACGGCGGAATTCAGGGTAGCCGTGCCGCCCGACAGACTGCCTGCATCTCCGAACAGTTGACCGGTCCCTTGGACGGTAAACATCCCGATTCCCGAAAGCGAGAGCGACGCGTTCAGCAGACTCAGCGACGCGGTGGTCTCGATCGTCAGGTTACCCGGCAATGAGTAGGCTCCATTGGAAAGGATCGCATCGACTCCCGCCGGCACGGTCCAGTCACCACTGCTGGGCAGCAGGGGAAGTTGCAGCGTGCCACCCGGTGGAGTGAGCACAGCGGATGCGCCCGCACCTGAAGCGGCATCGTGGGCAACTACCGTCGAGCCAGACTGCAGCAACGGGAGGCTGACCTCGCCCATCGAGTCACTTACCTCAGAGAACCCGTGAGCGAGCACCTGCACACCTGACTGCGGATTCGTGGTCAGATCGGTGACTTCCACGGTCGATTCGGTGAATTCCTCAGAGATGCTGACCGCGATGCTGGCCGTGCCGCTCGAACCCCATAGAAGACTTCCTCCGCCCATGGCATCGAACAGCCCGAGCGAACTGCCGGCAGGGAAGAAGCGGATAATCGCAGAACCCTCGTCATCCACCTGCAGCGTCGTCGAGCCGTGGTTCGATGCGCCCCACGTCTCGACATGGAGGTTGCCATCTGCCAATTGCACGCCTACGTCGGAGTCGAGCGTTGCAAGCCCCACCAGCGTCACCTCTCCGCCATCGACCAACATTCCGGAGCCGCCGTTCACGCCACCCTGTCCCGCGGTGAGAGAATCGCCTGTGATGGAGCAGTCCTGACCGCAATCCACACCTGTGTTCCATCCCGAGAGTGTGAGCCCGTTTGCAGTGATGTCCGCCCACAGCACATCCACGCCGACCGACTGCTGATCGGTCGACTGGTACTGCCTGCCCACTTCAACCGTGGTGAACGAGTGCTGCCCACCTGTGATTTCTAGACCCGACTCCACTGCCGATCCTCCACTCATCGACAACTGACTCCACTCAGTGGTGAGTGACGACAGATGGCCGAAGCCGTCACCGCTGGTCACCCAGGTGCCATCCTCAACGAGCAGCGAGCCCGTTCCGCTCGCATCGATGAACATCCCTGACAGATCAAGGTCGACACCATCGAGAAAGTGCGAACCCGAGCCGGTGAGGCGGATGCCGCCGCTGAACCCGGAGAGGTTCGAGTCCTGCAGTCTGAACGACCCCTCGTTACGCACGTCCACCGCCCAAGGGGAGGTGGTCGAACTACCGGATGAGGCGCTGGAGACAGTGATGGCCGACAGTGTGAGGTCGAGTACGTCGGTGCCGAGCACGAGCACCTCGATGTCGGTGACATTGGCGTCTGAGAGGGTGAATCCGGAAGTCGAGACCGCATCCATCAGCAGCCCGAGGTTCGAGCCCATGACCTGCGAAGCGGAAACGCTGGTGGCACCGCGGACCACCAAACCAGTCTGCAGGTTGGTCAGATTCACCACTTGAGTGCTGCCGCTGCTTCCGTCGGCGTACTGGATTCCCAGTCCACTATCCGTGACCGTCAAGTCGGTCAAGTCGAGAGATCCTATGTGGTCGACGCCGAGTCCCGCGTCTCTCGTGCTCACCCCATCGGCGCTGGCGCTGCCGCGGACCTCCAGGCAGGTGAAGTCGATGCGCTCGCATGCGAAATCAGTGATTGTGGCAGAACCCCAGAGGCGCATGCCGACGAATGAATCGTACACCG
>CALCOR010000338.1 GCA_937897085.1 uncultured euryarchaeote
CCGGAGATTCGGCGGCGAGCAGCCGCGCTGCCGCTTCGCCGATGGCTTGGTGCGCCGAAGAGGTCGTGCGCTCGCCCAGAAGATAGTCGAACGCCTCTCCTCGCCCGTGGGCGATGAGTGCGGACTCAGCCAGCAGCCCGTCCGCTGTAGCCTCGGTCAGAAGTCTGCGCGCCAGTAGCGAACGGTATCTCGGATGGCTTTCAGGGATGTCATCGGCCATCAAAGCCACCTGCCTACCTCAACTCCCTTCGAACAGCATCGACAGGTCTAGCGGTTTAGCCCCGCGATGCAGCCCGCTGGTCGAGACGACGTCGACTCCGACCTCCTTCCATGTCTGCAGGTCATCGTAGCCGATGCCACCGCTCGCCTCCACCACGATCTGATGTCGGAAATTGCGTGCATCGAGATCGAGCATCACCTGGCGCGCTTTGGCATCATCCATGTTGTCCAGCATCAGCGTCAATCGCTGTGCGTCTTCGATACCTTGCATCCTGTCAGTCCACGCTTCCGCTGCCGCGAGCGCCCCGTCGATGGTGCGCACCTCAATCTCGACGAATGCCCCACACTCTTCCAGGTCGAGTTCCTTGAGCACCCTGCCTACGGTGTGCGGAAGTCGTTCATCCGGGATTGCAAGGCAGGCGAGATCATTCTCCTTGAGCATGCGTGCGTCCGAGCGGGTCAACCTGTGCGTCATTCCCCCTCCTAGGTGAACCGCCCATTTGTCGAGCAGCCCCCAGTGTACCTTCCTCGTTGCCGCCACGCGCATCGGGTGTGCGCGGCTAGACCACTTCCTCGTGTTGGTGGTGATTCCTGAAAGCCGTCCGATGATGTTGAGCAGGATGCGCTCGGCAGAGAGCAGTTGGGTGCGGTCGGCCTCGATCTCAAGCAGGGTGTCCCCTTCGTGGATGTCTTTTCCGTCGGAGACCGACCAGGACCAGTCAGCCCCGGGAAGCCAGTCAAGCAGCAACTGATTGGCTGCGGTGATTCCCGCTAGACGACCGGAACCGCGCGAGATCACCTTGGCTTTGACGCTCTCCTCGCCGCGTGGCAGCGCTCCTGTGATGCCCTCGTCGTGCATCAAGGCCGTGACCCAGCGACGAATGGATGCGCGCAGCCGTTCAGTGGGCCTGTGTTCATCCCATAGCAAGGCGCTGCGGTCATGCGAGAGCAGTGGATGCAGCACTGTCGTCTCCTCATCGGACCCGTCGTCAGGGTCCGCCTCGGCGCTCTCCTCCACCTCGGTCATGCAGACGGCGCACCGGACGACCTCGCTTGAAGGGTGCGGCGGCACATATCGGCCCTGAATGACGCCCTGCGCCCCAACAGGGCGTTTCATCCCGACGCTCATTCCCCTGTAGCCGCTGTGAGCCCTGCTTCGGCCGCCGCGAGGCAGGCGAGTAGATCGTCCATAGTGGTCCTGAGCGTCCTCATCTTGGTAGCGTGCACTTCGATGACCAGCAGCGCACCACCGCTCTCATTGTCCTCGATGCTCCCGCTGAATGAGTCCGGATCATCCGGTGTGATGGCGCCGAGCAGCGCTGCGAGGTGGTCTGCCTCCCCCGCTATCTCCAGTCTGGCGCTGAACTCTCCGCTCATGGCCTCCCCCCCTTCGGAGAAGGTGTTCAGACAGGAATGCATCGGTGGGCACGTTCTCTATGGTAGGGCTGACGCCAAATGTGAGTAGCACCTCCCACCAAGTGCATGGCTGGTGCTGAACCGGTTCCTGATGTGCCGTTGCTGGCGGGCAGCGGTGGATTGCTGTCCGACGATACCACTCTCAGCCATGCCGATCGGCGAGCTGTGCTGCTGACACGTGATGCGGACACGGAGGAGTTCGAGGCGCTCGCCGCCACGCTGGGCATCGAGGTGGTCGAAGTGCTGCGTCAGTCCGGGTCTCCGGACCCGCGTACGCACATGGGAA
>CALCOR010000339.1 GCA_937897085.1 uncultured euryarchaeote
CTCCGGCCGCCACTGACGCCTCAATCTGCTCGAGTTTGAACTCATGCGGGATGTGCCTCGCGGGGAAGCCGGTCGATACGGCACAGGTTCCGACCGGGCTGCCCTCTAGAGTGGCGGCCACGGCGGGCACCATGTTGTGGTAGACGCACACGCTTGCGCAGTGAATCGTGTCGACATCGAGGTCGAGGGCGCTCAACAGGTCCGTCCTGACGGGCCGAATCGCCTTCTGCGCGAGGCGAACCACGCGGCCGCGGGTGTCGTCGCCGGCGAGAGTGGTCAGGTCGATGCAGCGTAGCGCTTGCAGCATCCAGGCGACCTGCCAGTCCTGCTTGACCGCACGCCGCTTGGGGAGCGTCGCTGCGCGACGCTCCAGAGCGGATCGATTGATGTGAATCGAGTTGAGCAGGTCGAGGTCCAACTCGCCGCCGGAGTTCCTTGCCGAGACTGCCATCGCGCGCACCTTCTCATCAACGCGGCTCAGTGCTTTCCATTAGAATCAATCGGAATCGGGAAATTCACTGTTTCTTCACTCTGGGCGGCTCTCGATGAGGTCGGTGACCACACTCGGGTCCGCCAACGTGCTGGTGTCTCCGAGGTCGCTGACATCACCGGCAGCGATCTTTCTGAGGATGCGTCGCATGATCTTCCCTGAGCGAGTCTTCGGGAGCACCTGCGTGAAGTGGATGGCGTCTGGCGTGGCGATTGGTCCGATGATCGTGCGCACTCCCATACGCAACTCCTGGCGCAGTTCATCTGTGGCCTCGATTCCCTGTTCGAGAGTGACGTAGCAGTAGATTCCCTGTCCCTTGATCTCGTGCGGGAAGCCGACCACAGCCGCCTCGCACACCGACTCGTGCGCCACCAGCGCCGACTCAACCTCGGCGGTTCCCATGCGGTGTCCGGAGATGTTGATCACGTCGTCGACGCGCCCCATGATCCAGAAGCAGCCGTCCTCGTCCTTGCGCGCTCCGTCGCCGGTGAAGTAGCGCCCCGGCTGCTGGCTGAAGTAGACCTCTCGGAATCTCTCGTGGTCTCCGTAGAGCGTGCGCATCATGCCGGGCCACGCCTGTTCGATGATCAGGTAGCCTCCCTCGTTCACGTCGCACTCGGTCCCGTCCGCTCTCACCACCTTCGGATGCACCCCGAAGAACGGCCGCGTCGCTGAGCCGGGTTTGGTCGTCGTCATCCCGGGAAGCGGCGTGATCAGGATACCGCCCGTTTCCGTCTGCCACCAGGTGTCGACGATCGGACACCGCTCGCCTCCCACATGCTTGTGATACCACATCCACGCCTCGGGATTGATTGGCTCGCCGACCGTTCCGAGCACCCGAATCGAGTCCCGCTTGTAGCGATGAACCGGCTCTGTGCCGTGCACCATCAGAGCACGGATTGCGGTAGGGGCGGTGTAGAAGGTGGTAGGGCGGTGCTTGTCGCAGATGTCCCAGAATCTTCCGGCGTCCGGGTAGGTGGGAATTCCCTCGAACATCAGTGTGTGAACCCCGAGAGAGAGCGGGCCGTAGACGATGTACGTGTGACCAGTCACCCATCCGATGTCGGCCGTACAGAAGTGCAGGTCGCGCTCAGGCTTCAGGTCGAAGACGTATTTGCAGGTCGTCGCCGCATGCACCATGTAACCCGCCTGGGTGTGCAGGACTCCCTTCGGCTTGCCAGTCGAGCCAGACGTGTAGAGGATGAACAGCGGGTCTTCGGCCTCCATGACCTCCGGTTCACAAGTCGTGCCTTGGGCTGCCATTCCTTCCTCCATGTCGACATCCCTGCCCGTTATCCACCCCGGGCTGCCTTCGCCGATGCCATCGCCTGCTCTGTGGTTGACGAGCACGCAGCGGACCTCGACTCCTGATTCAGCCGCCAGTTCGATGGCGGCGTCGCCGATCGACTTGAGCGGGACGGGCTTGCCGCCGCGGATTCCGGCGTCGGTGGTGACGAGCACGTCCGAGGTGCAGTCGACGATGCGCTGGGCGAGCGAGTCTGCCGAGAAGCCGCCGAACACGACCGAGTGAATGGCGCCGATGCGGGCGCAGGCAAGTAGTGTGAAGGCGAGTTCAGGGATCATCGGCATGTAGATTGTGACACGATCACCCTTGGTGACACCATTCGCGCGCAGGAGGTTTCCGAGTCGGCACACTTGCTCTAGGACTTCACTGAAACTGTAGGTACTCATCTCGCCGTCGTCCGCCTCGAACGAGATGGCCGGTGCGTCGCCGCGGCCGGCGGCGATGTGTCGGTCGAGGCAGTTCAC
>CALCOR010000340.1 GCA_937897085.1 uncultured euryarchaeote
CGTGACGTGATGGAGCAGGTGAAGTCCGGCTCGCTCGACACTGCGGCACGCTTGCTCGATAAACTCGGACCGCACATCGGCGATCGCGTTGAACTCATCTTCCACGTCGGTGTGGTGCTGAAGAAACTGGAACGGGAGAATGCTCTCGCCCGCATGCTGGAAGCGGGACAGCGGCTCCACCCTGATGACGAGAATGTCGCCAATGCGGTGAATTCCCTCGGCTCGTGAATCAGTTCAGGGCGCGAGCCGAAGCCTCATCATCGAAGCGACTCCTCCTCCCAGACGTGCACCCGACTCCAACTCTCGTGGTCGATGACCAACTGCTGCTGCGCCCTGCGGATCCAGTGCACCACTCTCAGTTCTGTGTCGCGTTCAAGGCGAGCATGCCTGACGTGCTGCCGGCGTTTCCGTGGTTCGAGCCAGACGTGGAGACACCTGAGCAGTTGCTGGATTACCTGCGCGAGGTCGAGCGGATGGGTCGGGCTGGAATGCTGCACCACTGGGTGATCATCGCTCGGGGAGAACAAGGCGAGACGGAGCGGTTCCTTGGTCTGGTTGCCTTCGACCGCACCACGCGCACACGCTATGGGGCATGGAACCTCGGCTACTGGGTACGCTCCGATGAGACGCGAAAGGGCGTGGCATCGCGCTCGGTCGACCGTGCGCTCGAGTGGCTGGCCGGCAGCCAAGGTACCCCGTTCGCGGTCGAGGTAACCGTGGACCCCGACAACGAGGCTGGGATGCTGACCGCCACTTCGATCTGCGAGCGCTGGCAGGGCCGCCGCGAGCGTTCGGGGGATGGCATCGTGGAGGTGGCCGGCGAGCAGCGTCAGCACATCACATTCCTGTTGCCGAGGCTCCCGCTTCCCAACTCCGTAGAAACTTCTGTTCGCAGCGCGGTTGACGCATCCGAGTCCCGTGGACGATTCGTCTGGTTGTCCGTGGACACCGATGACCTCTGCCATCATCCGAAGGTCACTGGACACCCGAAGAGGTCGCGGTCCGGAGAGGCCGTCGGTGCCTACCAGATGAGTGACCGGTTGACGGCCGCGCTCGATGGCTTCGCCTCTTGGAGGAACGATGCCGGTAAGGGCATCGCAGTCACGCTGTTCGTCATCTCCGAGCAGCTTGACGACCCACGCTTCGCCCACCGTCTCTCCGGGTTGCTGTCTGGAGATCCGCTGCTGACGGTCGGCTGCCACGGTATGCATCACCGCTGCTGGTCGGCATGGCCGGATGATGAGCAGGGGTTCGCCAGCATGCTCGACCATACATGTCAGCGCCTCGCTTCGTTCGCCGGCGCTAGCTGGAGGCCATGGTTCCGTGCTCCGGGTGGATACATCGCTCCTTGGATGGCGAAGCCTTTGGCCGACTCAGGAATCACGCTCGACTCGTCTGTCAATCCGACACCATTGCTGGCGCGCAAGGCAGGGCCCGGACGCGACTGGCAGGAGGTCGAGGATGCGCTGCGCGAAGCAGATGTCGTCGAGCGCTCCTGGCGCACCGCCGCCGGTCTTCCGATGTGCGGCCCGGCGCTGCGCATCCCAGTGCTGGCGCAGATCGCCAGAGGACGCTGGCGCAACTCGACCCGTCAGGCGGAGTGCGCCGACGATGCAACCCTGCTCGACCCTGACCGAGCGGTGGTCGCGCTCTACTGGCATCTGCTCGACCATGCACGGCGCGACGGACGCTGGGCTCCTCCCCTGCATTCATCTCTGCAACGGGTTCGGTAGTCGAGAATTAGGCTGGCTCTCGCTCGCTAACCTGCTGTCGTAGATAGCAATAGGCAGAGGAACCGATATAATGGGCGGGCATGTCGACCGGATTCCCCACTGTGGGGTGCACCAGCAGCACATTGAGAGTCTGGGTTGGGTGGATGAAGATGACAGGATTCGACTTCGTGCTCAGCATCGGTGGTGCTGCCGGACAGGGTATCGCGACCCCGGGGAACATCCTAGCCAGGATGTGTGCTCGCCGTGGCATCCACATGTATGCCTACAATGCCTACCAGTCAATCATCCGCGGTGGCCACTCCTTCCTCACCGTGAGGATGAGCGATGTCGAGCGCCGAACCCACGGGAATGAGATCGATCTGCTCATCTGCCTCAATCAGGACACGATGGACAGGCACTTGGAGCACATGGCAGCCGGCACCTCGGTCATCTTCAACAGCGACACGATCACTCCCGGAGATGCTGCAGATGGTGTGCAATTCTGCCCGATGGGGGTCGGCGAGCTAGCCGGTAAGGGTGCCAACAAACTGATGCAGAACACGGTGGCGCTCGCCGTCGCCTGCCAACTCATGGGGGTCGAGTTCGAGGCTATCGAGGACGTGCTCAAATTCCAGTTCTCAGGCAAGAGCCCGGAGATTGCCGAAGAGAACGTACGCGTGGCGCAGGCAGCCTACGACCACTCGACCGCTACTTTCGAGCCCGCCTCACAGCAGATGCCACCCACCTCCACACCGCTGGCCGTATGGCGGGGCAACGACGCCTTCGCCATGGCTGCCGCCGGCGCCGGTGTCAAGTTCTACTGCGCCTATCCGATGAGCCCCTCGACCGGCATCTTGCATTGGATGGCCGCAAACGGCCGCGAACTGGGAATCATGGTGCGCCAGGTCGAGGACGAGATCAGCGTCATCTGCATGACCATCGGAGCGGCGCACGCAGGCTGCCGCTCGATGTGCGCCACCTCGGGCGGCGGATTCGCGCTGATGACCGAGGCGGTCGGCGCAGCCGGCATGATGGAGATTCCCATTGTCATCGTCAACGCGCAGCGCGCCGGTCCCTCGACCGGTGTGCCCACCAAGACCGAGCAGGGCGACCTATGGCAGGGGCTCGGCGCCAGTCAGGGAGACTTCCCCAAACTCATCCACGCACCGACCAGCCCACTCGACGGCTTCCAGACCATCCCCACAGTGTTCAACCTCGCCGAGAAGTACCAGCTGCCGGCGATGATCCTCTCCGACCTCTTGATCTCTGACGAGACGGCCACCGTAGACCCCGCTCTGCTCGACATGCACCCCGATATCGACCGCGCCGGCCTGATCATGGAAGCGGGTGACGAGGCAGGTTCCTACGAGCGCTACAAGTTCACCGAAAGCGGCATCTCTCCGCGCGCCCTTCCCGGCCTTCCCGGCTACGAACACGTGGTCGCCACCGACGAGCACATGCCCGACGGCGTGCTCATCAGCGACGAGTTCACCCACCCGCACAAACGCCGCGCCATGCTTGAGAAGCGCCAGCGCAAGATGGACGGCCTGCTCGCTGAACTCCCTCCCCCGAGAATCGTGGGAGACCCTGATGCGGAGGTCACTCTGGTCGGCTGGGGCTCCACAGAGGGCGTCATCCAAGAGGGAATCGAGCAGTTGGCGGAACAAGGCATCACCGCCAACCACCTGCACTTCACGTGGATCGTCCCCTTCCATGCGGACGAGGCCAACGCACTGTTGGAATCATGCAAGCACACCATCATAATCGAGAACAACTACACCGGTCTGTTCCACCGCTATCTGCGCAGTGAGACCGGCTTCACGGTGGACGGCCACATCCGTAAGTACGACGGCGAGCCGTTCAAGCCGAAGCACATAGTGGCGTGTGTGCAGGAGCAACTTGCGGGCGCGGATGAAGTGAGTGTTCCCTACGAGGAAATAATTGTCTGAGGTGATGATATGGTGACCGGCGAGCAACTTCCGCAACTGACGGCGAAGGATTTCAAGGGCAAGGTGGACCCCGACTGGTGTCCTGGATGCGGTGACTTCGGAGTACTCTCAGGGCTTCAGCGCGCGGTCGCGGAACTCGGCCTGCAACCACACCAACTGCTGACCATAAGTGGAATCGGATGCTCCTCCAACTTCCCCGGATTCTTCAACTGCTTCGGGATGCACACACTGCACGGGCGCTCTCTCCCCCACGCCACGGGTGCGAAACTAGCCAATCACGAGATGACCGTCATCGTGACCGGAGGGGACGGAGACGGCTACGGCATCGGCGGCAATCACTTCACTCACACAAGCCGACGCAATCTCGACATCCTCTACATCGTGATGGACAACCAGATCTACGGACTCACCACCGGCCAACTATCGCCGACGAGCGAACTCGGGATGAAAACCAAGAGTTCACCCCACGGCAGCATCGAGCTTCCGATCAATCCCATCGCCAGTGCGATCACCTCCGGTGCGACCTGGGTGGCGCGTGGATACACCGGGAACATCAAGCAACTGATCTCGCTGATGAAGGCGGGCATCGAGCACAAGGGATTCGCACTCCTCGATGTCTTCTCTCCGTGTGTGACGTTCAACAAGGTGAACACCTACCAGTTCTTCCGGCCGCGAGTCCAGCCGCTAGAGGATATCGACCATGATTCCAGTGATTGGAAGGCGGGCATCGAGAAGGCGATGGTCTGGGGTGAGGATATTCACACCGGGCTGTTCTTCGAGACCGACGCGCGACCCACTCTGGGAGAGCAGGAACCAGTGCTCGACGAAGGTGGCCCGCTCGGCTACAGGGACCTCGGTCTCAGCAAGGAAGAGACCGAGCGCATCATCTCGCGCATGATGTGAAAACAGCCCCGAAAAGTGATTTCGGCGTGTTTTCGTACGGGATTCCCCAGCGCGCGAGCGCTCGCGCCCGAGGAACGCCGCACTGCGAATGATTCTGAAGGCTGAAAATGCTTGAATCATGGTTCAAAACGGCATAGTCTACCAATAATCCCCCCCACTTTCTTCATACATGGTCCTCCTGTGGGGTTGTGCTATGAGGACACGTTGTGTACTGCCCTTGTTGATGACGGCGCTCATGCTGTTCAGCATCTCTGTGATGCTGGTCGAAGCGCCTGAGGATGTGAATGAAGAGACGGATAATGCCCTCCAGATGGAGGATGTGGTGTATCGCGCAGGCGACCCTGGACACATCGTGTTCAGTCAGTACATCACCTCTGACAACTGTGGTTATTGCATGAGTTACGGCTCACCTGCGCACAAGAAATTGAAGAATGACTGGGGTGACAAGTACACCTATGTCTCGTTGCATTCGGCCAGTTACGGTAACACTGCCGATCAGGAATCAGGCAATGTCAACCCGATCCTCGCGGTCTCTCACCTAGGTGAGAGCGGCGGTGCTCCGAAGACCTCGTTCGGCGACGCCCACACCGGGTCGGGCAGTTACTTCATGACGGGTTGCGGCACCAACACCTGCTGGGACTCCGGCTTCAGTTCCGGTGGCCGAACTCACAGTTCGTACGCTGACTACTCACTCGGGGTAGGCCAGAGCGACAACGGCGACGGCACCTCGACCATCGATATCAGCGTCGATTACGTCGGCGTCGGCACTGCACCGCTCTCGAGTTACACGATCTACGCGGCGGTCACCGAGAAAACGTGCCACTCGCACGCCTACACTGACGGCACCAAGGGCGGCCACTGCTGGGAGGCATGGCTGCTCAACAACGGCGCCTATGTGTCCAACAGCGGAAACGTCGGCGGCGGCACCGGATTCGAGACAGTCTCGCTTGCCAGTGGAACTGCCAGTGCCAGTTGGACCGTACCCAACACTCTGGTAGGACAAGGAGTGAGCAACATGCTCACCGTCGCCGCTCTCTACAGTGGCTGGAGCACCAGCAACGCCAACGCCGATGTGTTCGCAGCTGCGGACAGTTCGATGAACCCGATGGACCTCGGGATGGAGCAGTTCACCGTCACCAATCGAGACCACAATTCCAACGGATTCATCCCCGGTGACATTCTGTCACTTGAGGCGACTGTCAAGAACACAGGCGCTGAGGACTACAGCGCTGGCGGCGACGTCGCGCTCTATCACGTGACAGGCATGAACACCGAGACTCTGATTGGTCAGAGTGCCTCGCTGAACAACCTCATTCAGGGTGCGACCCAGACCATCAACGCCGAGTTCGATACCAGCAGCATCACCGCCGTCTCAAGCGGCAGCAGCACCTTCCGTGCCAAGCTGATCAATACCAACGGCGAGCGGACCACGGGGAACAACATCGCCACGTCCTACATGTCACACGACGTCGCACCCGATGTCCTGAGCCAACCCAGTTCCAACAGCAACGGCGAGATCGATCGGGGCGACTCAATAGATTTCGAGGTACACTGGAACGCTAACGACGTGGTCTCTCAGCCGTGGCTGGCGAGCGGTGCGCTGGAGGTGACCCCGAGTGGTCAGGGTCTCTGGTCCGATGACTGGGTGGGTACTCCTACCCTCATCGGTAACGGCACCGGTAACGAGCAACTGGTATTCACGGTATTACCGCCGAACACTGCATCCAGCGGTGATTACGATGTGCGCGCCATGGTCACGGATGCACGCAATCAGGCCAGCGGCTGGTCGCCGACGTGGGACGGTGCCTTCACGCTGATGAATGGCCTTCCGATTGTGGTAAATCCGAACACGCCTCCTGGAGAGGTTCCCGGTTCGTGTCCAGACTATCCCGGACAACCGACGGTGAAGGTGGACATGGTCGAGCAGATCGACATGCGCGGCCTGGTGTGCGACGCTGAGACACCACTCAGCCAACTGCTGATTACTTCCAACAACCCTTCCTTCCTGGGATGGTACCCTGCGTCACAGATTATCGAGGTGCAGTTTGGTGAAGTTGCCCGCAATCAACAGGGCGAGGTCATCCCACAGGGATTGCAGTTGAGCATCACTGACCCAGAGGACGAGAACATGGGCTCGCTCAGCGTGATGGTCATCGAGAACGGCGCACCGCGCTGGGCACAGTTGCCGTCTCGCTCCTTCGATGAAGGCGGCTCTGACTCGATGATGCTCACTGAGTATCTCTCGGACACCGATGAGAACGGGGATGAGGCGAACCGGATGGGCTTGACCGTCTCGGTCGCCAGCATCGAGGACCCAACACTCGTCGAAGCCTCGGTCAGCGGACACACGCTGAACATCCGCTCGGTCGACGATGATAACTTCGGCAGCACGACGATCACGCTGCGCGCCACGGACGCCGATGGCCGCTACACCGACACCCAGTTGATGGTGATAGTGAACAACGTCAACGACGCACCTGTGCTCGACGTCTCGTCGCTTTCCGATGTGCGCCTGAAGGCGGCCGACCCTGATGATGCAGAGGTGGGCAAGTTCGTCTTCGATGTTGGCGCCAACTTGGTGGACATCGACGACGAGGTCGATTTGATGTTCGTCACCGCGGTGTGCGACACCTGGTATGTTGGCTCGTACTACAATCCGATCAGCGGACTGCTCACGGCTCGCTGGGAAGATACTGGCACGCACACGCTGATCATCGTTGTCGAGGACTCGCACGGCGCCGAGAACAGTTACTACATCACAATCGAAATCATCGATGTCCTGCCGCTGGTCTGGTCGAATAACGCCGAGTCCGGTGACCTGATGGAGGAGGCGACTGACCTCTACGTCGGCGACAACCCATCTGCGACGCTCAGTTACCATGGAGCCGATGACCTCAGCAATATCCAGATCATCTGGAACATCTGCAACTCCGACACAGGCATCTGCACTGACTTCGGCGAGGAGCAGCCGACCCAGCAGCAACTCGAGAGCGGGTTCAACTTCACCGCCACCAAGACCTCCACGGTCGGCGGCCTGCTGTTCCACGACTACATCACCTACTGGGTCCAGGCAGTCGACCAGGATGGCTTCGACCGACGCACGGTCGATGACCCGAAGTACGTCATCACCGAAGAGCGCCCCGCAGAAGTCGTCGAGGAAGATGACAGCACGACCTCTGGAACCGAATCAGGTTCGAGTGGCTTGACCGGCTCGACGACGATGATCGCCATTCTGGCAACCGCCATCATCGGGATGATCGTCGCCGTCACGCTCGGCCTGATGCTCCTCCGCGGTGGTCGCTCCGAGCCCAGCGTCTCTTGGGGAGCTGACCCGTCGCTGATGGGTGACGCCCCATCGCTCGGCAGCGCACCAGACTACACCGCTCTCCCACCCGGTGGCAGTTACATCACCGGCGAGACCGGCGGCACGGTCTACCTCGCGCCCGACGGCTCCAACTGGGACATGCAGGGCGACAACTCGTTCATCCGCACACGGTGAACGGTGAATCCAGCGAACAACCCCTCAGGGAGGGATTTCCCTCCCTGAGCGGGTCAATTCAGCACGAGCGGGCGCTGTCGGGGCGTAGCGCAGGCAAGGTGCAAGGTTGAATTGTCATCCGGCGTGGCGAGGGCGATGGCGCGGCAGGACGGAGCGCAGACGCGTGAGCGCATATCCTCGTTCGTCGAACTAAACCAGGGTATCCATCTGTCGGGGATTATTC
>CALCOR010000341.1 GCA_937897085.1 uncultured euryarchaeote
CGGCAGGCCGTCCTGATCGCATCAGCAAGCGAGATGAACTTTCGTTCGTCACCGACGTGCAACTTCAGGTCCTTCAGCAGTTCCCCGGGCATATCCAGACTGATTTTCGGCATTGAACACCCCAAGGGGGTGTACTATTCAAGTATTACTGGGCGATTACTCTGCGAATATCAGTTGATTGATTCAACCAGGTCCTCGCGGTTGAACTGTTTCGATGCCCAGCCAACGGCTAGAATGGCGTAGAACACGCTGGTAGAGGCCCATATGGCGATATGCACGGGGTCGTTGATTCCGAGAAGGGCCTCACGCATAGCCAGGCAGACGTTGAAGACCGGGGCGGCGAACCACCACAGTTCAATCCCTTCGAGATTGACGAACTGCGCGAACAGCGCCGGTGCGATGAATGCCATCAGGAGCGGAGCCAGAGTCGTGCCGGCCTCCTTGACCGAGCGCGCCCGGACTGCAAGCGCCAGTTCGATAGCTACCACTGATGTCGCAAACAGGATCACGGAGAGAACCAGTGAGAGAATCGAGACGGGACCCAACTCAGGAATGCCGAAGAAACCAGCAGGCAGCAGGAATGAGAAAGCCGCCAGGAATATCGCGATCTGCAGCAGGACGGCGCCAGATCCGACGATGGCGACCGCCAGCCATTTACCGAACAGCAATTCCATCCGGGTGGCAGCAGTGCACAACAACGATTCCATCGTTCCTCGCTCCCGTTCGCCAGCAGTCAGGTCGATTGATGGCTGCATGGCGGCCGAAGCGCTCCAGACGGCGATTAGCAGCGGAATCAGCATCGACAGCACGAACCCAGCGGATTCAGCGGCGGTGGAGACATCGGCGGCAGTGAAATCACCATCCCACCTGATCGGGTTCGTCGCCTCGTCGATGGTCAAGCCCACCTCAGCGAGATTAGCCGCCATGATATCCTCTTCCCAATCCGAGATGGAATCGAGTAAACGGCCACGTGCCTCACGGGAGAGTTCACTCGTCGAATCATGCAGGATGGCGTAGTTCCACGATTCAGTACTGTTCGTGGAAGTCTCCTCCAACCTGAGAATCGCATGGGTGGAACCGTTACGCACAGCGAGACGCAACCGTTCCTCATCCCCGCCCGGTTCCGAGAGGTTTCCCTGCCCTGGCTCGAGTTGCTCGAACAGCAGGGAGATGTTCGCGTCCTGTAGCAGAGTGTCGAGGGCTTCAGGGAAATCATCCGCCACACTCAGTTGTACGACCACATTGAGTTGAATTGAATCGAGTTCCTCAATCTCCCCCTCTAGGAACAGTGGCAATGCGATGAACAGGAGCGGGAGGATAATCAGCGGAACCAGCACGAGCGCGACAAGCGTGCGCCAGTCACGAACCAGGTCGAGAAGTTCCTTCTTGGCGACAACCAGTGCCACCCTACCTGGCCAGCGCTTGGGTTCACTCATCTTCGGTCACCTCCTCGATTTCAAGCTGTTTGCGAGCGGTGAATCGGGATAGCAGTGCAATCCATTTTCGTTGGAACCAGCCATACACCTCTGCATCTGAGACCTCTCGGCTAGCATCAAGAGTCAGTGCTACATACGCCTCCTCCAAAGAATCAGTGTCGGTATGCTGCATCAGGTCCCTCGGGCTGCCATCGGCACGAACAGTTCCGTTGTGGATGACAATTATTCGGTCGCACACCTGCTCGGCCTCAGCCAGATGGTGGGTACTGTAGATCACTGTCCGCCCCTCCTGTTGCAGCATCCGCACCAACCCCCGCACCTTGCGGGCACTGGTGACATCGAGTCCGGCAGTCGGCTCGTCCAACAGCAACAGATCCGGATCATGTGCGAGTGCACGCAACAACGCGGTTTTCTGGCGCATTCCCTTGCTGAACCCACGAGTGGAACGATGCAATACATCCTCGATGTCCAGTGCCCGAGCAAGCCTGACTGTGCGGTTCCACGCCTGCGAGTCGCGCACTCCGGAAAGCCGCGAATGGTAACGGATGTTCTCCCAAGCAGTCAGACGATGGTAGAGTCCGGTTGATTCTGGTACGACTCCGAGGTTCTGCCGTACTGAATCAACAGCATGTTCAGAACCGTCTGTCGCGTGATGGACGACATCACCTATGGTGGGGCGGTACAGGCCGCACAACAATCTGAGCAAGGTGGTCTTGCCAGCCCCGTTGCTGCCGACTAGTCCTACGATGTCCCCGCGGCTGAATTCCAAGGACACTTCCTGCAGGGCGTGGACTTCTCCGAAGGACTTGCTGACCCCGCGCACGGATAGAAGTGGTGCGCCCATCGGCCGCTCACACTCGGCGCCCCTCTATGGCTTCATCCAATCCGGGATGGGATTCGTCGACGCGGTCGGCCCGCTCGAGCAGTTGTCGCAGTTGATCCTGAACTTCGCTACGCGAGATACCGATGTCGATCATGTCCCCGAGCATCGCCAATCCCCCTTGGACTGCACCGGCTGCGAGGTAGGCATCGTTACTGATCCTACGGGTGTGAAGCAACTTGTCGAGGGAGTTCTCCAGAAAGGCGATCTCCTCGCTCAGACTGTTAGAGTCGAGATGGGCCAAACCAGTCAGCCTGTCGATGGAACTGCGCATGTGAACGAGCGTCCGACCAACGGCCCCTCTTTGACGCTTTCCCGCAGAACGTCGCAGATGAAATCAACTCATCCGAGCTTTTCGAGCAGTTCAACGAGTACCCCGCCTGTGCTCTTCGGGTGTACGAATGCTATCCGCGTACCTGCCGCTCCTGCCGCTGGTACATCTCCAATCAACTGAATTCCGGCCTGCTTGAGTTCTACCAACAATCCAGAGAGATCCTCGACCTCGAACGCCAGTTGTTGGACACCAACCCCCCTTCTGTCTATGAAGCGACCCACGGGAGTGTCTGATCCGGTTGGTTCCAGCAGTTCCAGACGTGGCGGTTCAGAATCCGAGGCGGATTCCAAGAAGCGGATGTTCACCCCCTGTTCGGGGTTCACCTCATCGTCTCCTGAAGGTATGAGGCCCAGGAGCCTCCAGAATGATTCGCCTTCATCTAGACTATCGACGGCGATACCGATGTGATCGAGTCTAACTCTCCGTCCATCCACAATATTCACCTCAGAATCCGCTGGGCGCCA
>CALCOR010000342.1 GCA_937897085.1 uncultured euryarchaeote
CGCACGAAGGGCGCGGTTCTTGGCCTCCGTGGACAGCGAGGCGGCCTGGCGCGAGGCCGCCTTGCAGGCAGAGACGAGGTCGTAGAGGGACGGGTCGAGATCGGACATCAGGCAGGAGGGTCGACGAGCACAAGGTCGTCACGGTGGATGACGGCGATCGGACGGGCGATCAGGAAGTTGGAGGTCGTTGAAGTCGAGGTGGTGAGTTCGTGCACCGCCCAAGCAGATTCAGCATCACCTTCGAGGCCGGCGACCTGGCCATGGCTGAGGAAGGAGGGGAGCTGCACCTCATCAACCACGGGGAGCTGCTGGAGCCATTCAGAGAGCGGGGCGGCTGGCTGACCGCTCTCGTCATCGGGAGCGTCGAGAACCACAACCTCGGGTGCGGCGTGCAGCAGGTGGTGGAAGCAGTGGCGTGCCTGGCGCATTCTCGCATCGGGGGGTAGAATTTCCAGTTCGACACGCTCTTCGTCAGCGAGTCCGGGGATGCTCTCCGGGCGGAGGTCCCATGAGGCGGTGTCGAGATGTGTCAGGATGATCAGGTCAGCGGAACAGCCGAGCGCGTCACTCGGCGTGAGCAGACGAACGCGGACGTCATCCTGGTCGTTCGCGGGGAAAGTAAGACCCGCCAACAGGTCGAGCAGTTCGAACACCCACTCACGCCCGTCAGCAGCCGGATGCTGACCAACCAATCGTTGTGAGCGGCGCAGGTCGGCGTGCGCTTGAAGCAGGTGCTGCAGTCCAGATATCGAGGCTTGCCGTCCACCGTCAAGATGCTCGTTCCACCCACTCCAGTCGATGTTCTGCAGCAGGTCGCGCAGCCAGGCATCACCATTGGTAGCCGCATCGGGAAGTGGTAATGTCTCACCGCTGGAGCAACCGGTCACCAGCAGCGCCTCGTCTAGAGCGGACCGGTCATCACCGCGCAGCAGCGGACGTAGTCTGTTAGCGATGCTGAGCAGCCACCACTGAGTCTGTTCATGGCGGCGGTTCTGGATATGCTCCGGCACGTAGCCTGAATCGACCGGGCGGCGAGCGAGCGCCTGCAGCCAGCGCCTGAGAGCACCCGGACCCCCGAGAAGATGGAAGCCGCGTGACACCTCATCGAGCACATCGATGTCTGGCGTGGGACGCCAATCTCCCTCCGTAGGGTGCTGCTCTGGACACAACCAATCCGTAGAGAGGCTCAGAGTACGTTGCATCGCCAACCCGCGCAACCTGTCCAGAGACCACGCCTCCTCCCCGGTCGCCAGAGTCGCGAGTTCGGCCGTCCAGTGAACGGCGGGGCTGTCGAGCAGCGAGGTCACAGTTGTCGGACAGCGAACATCCAGTTCTGCGAATGAACTGCCCCAGGAGTCAGCCCTCTCAGATAGTCCCGGATCAATGATGATCGCCGTAGCGGTGGGCTCGCTGTCCTCCAACCACGCAGCAATCAGTTCACGCGTCGCCAGCTGCGCCTGCTGCCAGCGAGACAGCAGGATGCGCACGCTGCGACCCGGTTCATCCTGCTCTCTGACAGCATCGAACGGAGAGTGAGCAGGAACCCATGTGGGCAGATCTTCTTCGCTGTTCACCGGAACCTGCTCGTCGAGGTTGAGACCATGCACACCCATGCGTGGAC
>CALCOR010000343.1 GCA_937897085.1 uncultured euryarchaeote
AGCAGCTCTGTCGTGATGCTGGCCTCAAGGTCAGCGGACTCAAGCGGGAGTTGGTAGACAGGCTGCGCTTCGCCGAGATTGCCGATGACACCGACGCGCTCATTCTCGACGATGAGGATGATGAACCGATCGTCGAAGAGGTGCAGGAGGTAACCGCTGATTTGGATGCAGCCCGGGAGGCAAGGATCACCCAATTGCGCGAGCGTCTGCTCTCTGAAATGAAGCAGGAGGTGGAAGCCAAGGATGAGGATGAAGTTCTGGAGGCGGAGATACTCGAAGCGGATATTCTCGATGCCGAGTTCGACGACGAGCCGTTCGAGGATGATCTGCTAGATGCGGATATCGTAGAGGTCGAGGAGGTGTACAAACCCGAGCCGCTCTCACCCTTGGACGCTGCCGCTCAGGTGACACGCAGCACCAGGAACGTACTCACCCGTCCAAGCACACTGGCAGTCCTGGTCGTCCTCTCTCTGCTCGCCGGAGGCGGCTATTGGTACTACGCGACCAACCTCGACCCGTTCATCGCCGATCCGGTGACCTACGGGGACCGGATGGATTTCGGCATCAACAGCGGTTCGCTGGACATCGAGGGTGAGGAGATGGTTCGCGCCTTCGACGATGCCACCGGCGGAGCGCTGCAGGACGTGTGCACCGAGATGCACGTCACCTTCACCGGCGTGGGTCACGTCGCCGTCACCCGCGGCACGACTTCGCAGTTGATCGACGGTAGCGACACAGATCTCATCGGTGCTGTACAGGCACAGGATCACTATGGCCGCACCTTCCTGGCAGTGGAACAGGAACTCGAACATGACCTCTCAGCCACCTTTTCGGGCAAGACGCTCGTCCTTGACAAGTGCAGTACCTCGTTCGAGCGACCCGGATACGCCTTCGACCAGACGACAACAACCTGGACAGAGATCACTGACAAGACCCTGCTCCGCTCTGATTCCGAAGCGTCACTCGAGAGGGACGGGGTCATCAACCGCAATCGCGCTGTCTCCTACGGCCTGCCCACAGATTCGCTCACGGAGTTCCTCCCAGAACTGCTGCTCCCGCTGAAACCGGTCGATCTGCACAGCCTGTTCGGAGGCTCCTTGCTCAAGTCTGGCAACACTGGAACAAACGACGGCTGGGCGTGGACGGTGGGAGATGTCATCCAAACCAGTGGGGATTCCGGACTCAAGGTCTACTTGAAGCACACAGATGTCGAGCAGTGCCTTGGATACGCTCAGATGACACTGCACGTCGTGCCAGGATCACCTTGGCCGGTGATGCAGCAGGTCGACATGAAGATCGAGAAGCCGCGCCACGACTCACCGACCTGTGGGGCGCTCACGGAACTGGTGCTTGACCAGGCCTTCCCCGACGGGGCGCTCAAACTACGCTACACGATGACGCGCACGACTCACACAGATGGGACGGGCTTGATCGATTGGGGTGCTGGATATGGCGGCAGACCACGAGCGGGAGATGACGTGCCAACTCCTGGGGAGGCGTGGGGTCAGGAAGGTCTGCACATGCCAGACAATGCGAGTGCCAACCAGACTTCCAGAGAATGGCTGCTCGATGCGGGGGTGCAGTGCGTCATCACCAATTCAGTGGATGCCAGCGAGGCGGCGGCCGCACTCGGGAGTGGCGGATACGTGTGGAAGGCGCATGACACGCGCGGGCAGGGCGCTCCGCAGTGGAACATCTCGTGGGTCGATGCCAATGGAGCCGGCTGGGTAATCGTTGAGCGCACCGACATTGACGGGTCATGCCAGATGGTCACCAAGGGAGGGTATGACTCCGGCGACGCACCCGATTTCAAACGTGAAGGGATTCCCGAGACGCTCAGCATCGGTGAGGTGGAGCAGCGGCTTACAGACGTCGACCGCTACCCTGTGCTGGCGAGCGAGATCCTCACCTCCGGAGAACTGCGCGATGACGTGAGCATCGGATACGTTCTGCAACTGCCGCCTGACTCGGGCGACCTGCTCGATTTCTCTTCGCTGCTAGACCAGTATCGGGAAGGTGGGGTGGTCGTGAACGGCGAGCGTGAGTGGGAGGCTGATGGGTTCTCACATACGCTCTCTTACGCCATCGACGCCGAGCGGGCGCGCATGGTCGGCTGGGTCATCAGTTCCTCGAATTCGTGACGCCGCGCCTGACAGGCAGCGTCATCCTGAAAGGTGGTTGCAAGCCGGATGGCTCTGGGTGGTATCCATGAGCGTCGATTCCAGCGATGAACCGCAACAGGCAGAATCACTGCCTGAAGCCGAACTTGCGCCTCAGGTGCTCGATGTAGAGTTCACCGAGGAAGAAATCACCTCTCCATCAAAGGAAGCCGACTTTGGTCAGGCCGAGCCCCGCCCGGCTCTCGACCTGCCGACAGCCGAGCCGACCCCGGACGGCCGCGCCCGCGTGGTCACGGTCATCAACCAGAAAGGCGGGGTGGCAAAGACGACCACGGTCATCAACGTCGCCGCTCGGCTGGCGACCTTTGGCAACCGAGTGCTGGTGATCGACTGTGACGCACAGGGAAACTGCGCCACCGGCATGGGCATCGACAAGAGCCGGGTGCGGGCGGGAACCCGCACCCTGCTGCTCGAACCGGAGAAAGCAGTCAACGCCCGGCATGCGACCTCAGTGGAGAACCTGCATCTGATTGTGGGCGACCGCTCGCTGGTTGGGGTCGAAGAGGAGTTGATTTCCCAACTCGGCCGTGAGCGTAAACTGTCCGAAGGGCTCACTCCGCTGCTGCCACATTACGACATCGTGCTCATCGACACGCCTCCGAGCCTCGGTCAGGTGACCATCAACGCGCTGGTGGCGGCTGACGCAGTGCTGATTCCGGTGCAGACCGAGTACTTCGCGCTCGAAGGGCTCGCACTGCTCGCATCCACCATCAGGGAGGTCCGCCGCCGCCTCAATCCGCGGCTGGGAGTGGATGGCGTGGTGCTGACGATGCACGCGCCCACGTTGCTCAACGCGCAGGTCGCCTCTCAGATCAGGGAGACATTCCCAGACTTGGTGGTCGACCCACCAATCAGGCGCAACATCCGCATAGCTGAGGCACCGAGCCATGGCATCCCCATCCACGTGCACGCTCCGGACAGCGCTGGGGGTTGGGACTATCTGGAACTGGCCAAGTCGCTGGCTGTGTTGTGGGGGCTCGCCGACGGGGTGGATGAGTGAGTGGAGACGACGAGGAAGGTACCAGCCCGAAGAAGAAGGGCTTGGGCCGCGGACTCGGTGAATTGCTGGAGCAGCATGATACCGACCTCCCCTTCCTCGATGCCTATGGTCCGCCGGAAGATGCCGCTGATGATGGCGAGGCGAGCACCTCTGCAGAGATGATGGATGCCCTCGCACGCACGCTCAGGTCACTGCTCGGTGATGACAGCGTCAAGATCGAAGATGCTGGTATCGAACTGGGCAATCATCTGACCGCCACCTGCGTCGACGACGTCCTCACGCTGACCATCGAGTCAACAGGAGAACCGCTGCCGCTCGTGCCCTCGGACCTGAACCAACTAGGCCTCGCCTCAGGAGAGTTGGCTGAAGACCGCAGCCGCGCCAGCGTCTCCGTCGTCCAGTGGGGCATCGGCGCTCGTCGTCTCGTCGAACGACTGTGCGAACACTGGTCCCTCATTCCTTGAACACCAGAATGTCCTCAAGCGCCTTACGCTGAATGTCCGGCACCATGGCATCGTCGGCAGGATAGCCGACGGGCATGAGAAGCATCGCCGTC
>CALCOR010000344.1 GCA_937897085.1 uncultured euryarchaeote
GACCAGAGCCCTGTCTCTCCGCTGACGTTGGTCCACGAGAGGTCGGGGTCAAGGCCAGCTCCGCTGTTGCGTGCGGCAACATGGATCGACTGCTCATCAGATGGTTCAGGGGCTTCAACAGAGGGGGCCAGCAGGGACCAGCTGGACGCGAGCAGGAGCAGGAAGATGATGGCCGCACGAAGCGGAGAGCAGGTGATGGACTGCGCTCTCATCGTCGCTAGGGCGGTCCGCAGGACAATTCACCCTTTGGATACCCTGAGCGGAATGGACTTCATTGCGTCGTGTTCATAGACGGCGGCAAGAACCTCGGCCCATGAGGGCCGAGCGAGGCGGGCGGGTTGGCGCACGCACGAGGGGCCTGCTGGCAGGATCCATTCTGCTGATTCTGCTAATGATGATCGCCAGCCCGGTGGAAGCACAGATCGGCAGTGACATCCCCGACAGCGCCGGGACCACATGGGAACTTCCTACCAGCCATGGATTCTACATCAACGGGACCGATGGGCCGAGCGGCCTCAACCGAGTTCATCCAATCGCCACCGGCGAGCCGATGGGCTATGTGCAGTTCAACTCGGCCAGCGGGACCATTCTCGAGATCAGTTCCGCACCCGCCACTGAGACCGTCACCGTATCTGGTGAAGCGAGCGTGCGGCTATACGCTTCGCTGCTAACTGACAACGACTTCTGCCGCAGCACACAGGATCCGTTCGGCATCAGCGGACAAACCTCGTTCACGGTCTGGCTGGACGTGGGGAACGCCGTGGTCATCGACGGAGAGGACACTGACCGAGTGGCGCTGGACACGAACTGGGAGAACCCGCATGAGTTCTACGCCAACACCAGCTACGTCAACCTCACAATCAGCCCGGGTGACGTGATCACGCTCACCGTGGAGGTCAACCACGCCTGCTTCCAGGATGGCCGCCTGTGGTGGGGTGTCTACCACGCACCGAGTCGAGTGGAACTGACAGGCGACCTGCTGCAACCGGAACTGAGCGCCAAGACCGATGCGAATGGGATTCCGCGCATCGAGTTCATCCCCATCTCACCCTGGGGTGCTGAGGATTACGACTGGCAGATACTCGACCTGGTGGAAATCGATGACTGGGGCAGTGGGAGGCACCTGTCCTCGATGCCTAGCGAGGACGTGCACATCGAGCACTTCGAGATCCCGCACGGCACTCGTGTCGTCGAGGCTAACCGGACCGCGCTCACGTGGCTGGGCAACATCACCCTCACCCCGGGGAAATACATGGTCGACACCTGCATCACGGTCAATGCGGGAGACATCAACGAGAAATGCCACATCATCGGGGTACACCGCTTCGAGGTGTTGCCAGGTCCGACCCCGTGGCTCGGTCCCGGCTGGTTCTGGGCGATGTCGTTGGGGACGATGGTCGCCTTCATGAGTTGGCGAATGCGCGAACAATTACTCCCCTGGCCAACGCTGGTGCTGCTGCTGGCGGTGGCGCTGCTGGTGATGATCCCGGCCTCCACGCTGCCCGAACTAGAGGCGCAGTCGACACGCGAAGAGGCGGCGGCGCCGTCCTTCTCGCTGCTGTCGCATCCGAGCCAGGGCGGCGGGGCGCACTCGCTCTCCGACCTCTTCGACGGCAAGCACACACTCGTGCTCGGCGTGTTCGAAGCCGGCTCCCCGGGAGCGGAGCAGCAGAAACGGGATTTCGACAACGCCTCGGGTCGGGTCGGTGACGATGTGGCGTTCGCGCAGATCGTCACCGGAGATGGAACACGGGCGGTTGACGTAGATTCGTACGCAGCGCTGCTGAACGGTTCGTGGCCGCTGTTGATGGACGAGGCAGGCGGAGATGTAGCACGGCAGTTTCCGATGGGAATCGCTGATGGAGTCGTCGTGATCGACGCCGGCGGCTTCATCTCGTCATGGTCGCCGGGAACCATGTCTCAGGACAGCATCGTCGCTGCCACCGAAGAGACGTCCAGAGGCTCGGGTCAGTCAGTGTTCCTGTTGTTCACGCTGCTGCTGCCGAGCCTGCTGCTGTTGCCGCTGGTGTCTATGTCCTTCCCACTCAGGAAAACCGACCCGCCCGACACTCCGCTCATCCCTGGAGCTGGCCTGTTCGGAACCATCAGCGCAGGCGCCGTTGGATTCGCGGTCTGGGCATTGCCGGTGGCGCTGCTCTCACCCTTCCTCGGCGGTCAGTGGTCGTTCGTGGAACTGGGGCTGGTCATCTGGCTGGGTTGGCAGTCGGTGAGCCTTGCGATACGAGGGGAGGTCCCGGAGTTGAAGTTGGTCTCGGGACTGGTGCACAGCCGGTTGCCGCATGGTTACCGCAACTGGCGTCACCGCATCGAGTTCGACCGCGACGTGCTGCTAGGTGGCTGGGTGGCGTGGATCGCCTGGTTCGCCCATCCGCTGCTGATTCCCCAAGGGGTTGGTGCCGTGGCCGCCGCCTCCACGGTGGGAATCCTGCTGGCACTGCTCAAGTTCGTCGGCTTCCTCTTGATGGCCGGACTGATGGTGCTCATCCTCAGGGGGATCGGGGCCATGCTCGGGCCGATCGGGCGCATGCTCGGAAATCTGGGCCATGAGGAGGTTCCCCGACTATGGGGCTGCCTCGCCTTCTGTCTGGCGCTGTGGTGGTTCGCCTGGATGCTGACCGGACCGGTCTGGAACGCCACCTTCGCCTGAACCGCGCTGCCTGTTGGCCGATTCTCAATCACACGAGGTAGTATCAAGAACCCTGAATTTCCGGCTCTCTGGGCTATGTCGAAAAGAAATGGAATCGTATGGAGCCCTAGTAGAGTGAAGACCCTGAATGAATGTCCCCGTCGCTACGCCCACCACCACGTGGTCGGACGCGGCGGTTGGCCCGGAGGGCCTCGCCAGGATGATGCAGACGTTGCTCTGGCTTGGCAACTCGGGTCCCGACGTCCACATTCAGACCTGATGATGCGGGCTGTTTCGGAGGGAATCCGTGACCGGTTGTGGGCGGACCATCAGGACGAAGCGTGGAGCGAGGGTGCTGCCGAGGCGATGTTGCGCAGCCGGATTGACGGGAGTATCCGGACGCAAGATGACTGTGTTGATTCCTTGGAATTGGATTCTCTGGTCGAGGATGGTAGGGAGCGGCTGCGCGCTATCGAGCGGGCACCGCTCATCTCGCTGCTCGAGAAAGGAGAGCGCATCGACGAATGGATGCCGCTCGACCGCTTGGATCCTTTGCGACACGATGGAGCGCGGCTGTACGCCGCTCCCGACCTGCTCGCTCGCAGCGGCAGCACATGGCATCTGGTGCGCATCTCTGCGCAGATTGGTCGCCGACAGCCAACGGAGCCCCAGAGGTTGGAGTTGGGCATGCTGCTGGCGTGGGCGCTGGAGCAACCCGGACTGCCGCGTGAGCATGCGAGATTCATCATCCACAGGCTCGGCTGGCGAGGCCATCGGTGGCTCTCCTGGCGCGAGCGCTGTTCTGAGACATGGCTGCGGGAATCACGTACACTCGTCGAGCATGACCTACACGCACTTTCGCAGGCGCGTTGGAAGACGGGTCCGTTCACGGAACTGGAACTGCTGCCGACCACCGACCAGAAACGAATCTGTCGCGGCTGCGGTTACCGTGAGATCTGCAGCGGTGCTGCTCACCTGCTGGCCAATCGCGCCTAGTCACAGTTCTGAGACGAGGTCGAGCAGGACGCTTCCGGGATCCTCAGCCTTGGTGACTCCGCTGGCGAGCAGGACTCCCTCTGCTCCGAGTTCGATGGCTGCGGCGACGTCCGCCCCGTTCTTGACGCCCGCTCCACAGAGCACGCGTACGTTCGGGTTGACCTCCTTCACCGCGGCGACAGTGGCTGAGATGATCTCCGGGTCGGCGGAAGTGACCGAGATGTCACCGCCGATGAGTTCGGGAGGCTCGACAGCAATCATGGTCGGATTCAGGGCGGCGAGGGCTCTGGCCTCGTCGATGTCGGCGGCGCAGGCGCACACCGGGAATCCATCGGGAAGCTGCGCCAACAGCGCTTCGACGTGCTCGAGTGGAACCTTGTGCTCGGCGTGATTGATGATCGTGCCCTTCGCACCGCGGGCGATCGCTGTGTCAGGATTGAGC
>CALCOR010000345.1 GCA_937897085.1 uncultured euryarchaeote
AGCCCCGCCGCATCCTTGAGTGTGATGTCGAACAACTGGCTGCCATCAGCCTTCACGGAGACCGGGCCGGGAGGGAGGATTTCGATACTGGTGACATTGTCTGGTCCTCCACAGGACCTGCCCGATACAGAACTGACCTGAGATGATAGTTCGTGAGGGAGCAGGGATGTCAGCGATGATGCCAACAGCATGGATATGAGCAGTAGCACGAAGGGGAATCGGCGTCGCACGGGTGGAATGTCGCTCATTTCTCTCTCTCCCAGTTGCCCGCCGCATCCACGGTCCAATATGAGGGTCGCCCCTCAGCATCCAGATACCAGCCGGTGCTTCCCTGTTCTGTTCCGTCCATCGCTTTCATGAAACCGGATTCGCGCACATCTGCCGTCCTCTCAGGAACAGTCTCCGCAGGAACGTCGACTGTTTCCTCGATAGTCTCTGACACGGGTATCTCCTCTTCCTGATCGGGAGTGACGCTGCCGGCTGTGGACTCATGGAGTTGCCCAAGGTAGGCGGAAATCTGCGCTTCGTCCCAACCCTGCGCTGAGCACCACTGGCGAATCCGCTCCTCGGTCCAGGCATCATCCTCGGTGCTCGCAGCAGCCTCCGTCGCAACTTCCACTCCGGGGACCACCGCGGCAGAAGAGTCGGAGCTCACCCCTGAGGTCTGGGTCGCTGGTGCCTGCTGGGGTTCATCCTCCGTCGGCGGTTCGATGCGCTGCGGAGCGACGGGGGCAGACGCGGGGAACTGAGCGGGTTGCAGCTGCTGGGCCTGAGTCCAAGCCGCGTACTGGTAGGGGTTCCACCCCTGCTGCGGGTGCGGTTGGAAGGCGGCGGCGGCTGGTGCTGCCATCGGGGGACCACTCTGTGTGGAACCACGCACGGGCTTGGAATGTGCGGGCCGTCGGAACTGGCGCGTGTGCAGCGCTGCCAGCGTAGCGACCGGAGCCGCCTCCTTGGGCTCCACGTCCTCCTCGTAGAGCATATCGAGCGAGGCTATCTCCTTGCGGGCGCGCGAGCGCATGAGTCCGATGAGCAGCAGGAACAGCAAGATGGCGCCGGCAACGGCTCCCCAGAGCGTCGTAGCCAATCCCGAAGCACCGAAGGCGTGCAGTGGGTCAGAGTCGACATCGAGGAAGACTTCCCTCTCGACCCCGGAGTAGTTCGCGCGGATACGCTGCTGGACTCCGGGATTGTCGAGCAACAGCCTCCAATGGGTGCCGGTGTCATGGGCTATCTTTCCAGTGCTTGTGGTCACTTCCACCTGTTCAGGGTCCACCACGAGCAGGTTCCCGCCATAGTCGAGCACCCGCACCTCGACGTCGAGCACATCTCCTGTCTGGGCGTTGTCACGCGACAACTCGATCTCGATGTCGTGAGGGGAGCCTGGTTTGACGATGATGCGTAGTTCTCCATTGGCGAAGCCGGTGGTGAATGCGAGCGTGTGCTCGCCGGCGACGAGGCCACGGGCGAGGTAGTGACCACTCCGGGAACCATTCTCCAACTCGATTGAATCACGCGGCAGCATCCACTGGACATCGGTTCCGAAGTCATTACCATCCAGATCAGTGGCGTTGATCACCAACTCCACCGATTCACCACTGGTGATGACGAATCCGTCCGACTGCAGCGAACGAATCGTGTGCGGCATGCCTGGGTCGACGTCGATGCCAATCTGATAGAACACCCCTCCCGCTTCAACGAGCACGTCGTGATGACCAGTCAACTGCGGATACCATACCCCTCCGCTAGATCTGAGATCGTTCGTGCGGTCGTAGGAATTGCCGTTGTGTGTGAAGGTCCAGTTGAGCAGAACACCGGTCAGCAGGTTGCCATCCATGTCGAAGAATCTCTGTTGGAAATCGAATGACTCATCGGCTGAGATGCGCTCACCATGACCCTGTAGTTCGATGCGTGCCAATGCACCAGCGAACACCTCGACGAACAGGAAGGCCGTCACTGTTCCCTCAGCTCCGGCATGCTCCGCGGACACCGTCCACGCCCCCGCCATCGCCGCATCGAACCGCGCTCCGTTCTCGACCTCGGACAA
>CALCOR010000346.1 GCA_937897085.1 uncultured euryarchaeote
ATCAAGGTCGACCGCGAGGAGCGCCCGGACGTCGATGCGCTCTACATGGCGGCCTGTCAGGCGCTCACGGGCGCGGGTGGCTGGCCGCTCAACGCGTTCGTCGACCCGAACACGCTGAAACCGTTCTTCGCCGGCACCTACTATCCGCCCGACCAGCGTTATGGCCGGCCCTCTTGGACCCAGATCGTCACCGCGCTCAGCGACACTTGGAGGAACGAGCGAGACGGCCTGCTGGCCAACGCCGAGCAGATCACGGACCATCTAGGCCAGATGGCGGCAGGTGGAGAAGCAGGCGAGCATGACCTGGAGGAACTGGTCGGGGCGGTTTCCATGGCTTCCGTGCAGCACTCGCTGAAACTGTTCGATGCGCAGAACGGCGGATTCGGTGGCGCACCCAAGTTCCCGCACCCGATGGAACTGGAGGGCTTGCTCAGGAATGGCTCCGAGGAGGCACAGAACGCGGTCGAGGTGTCTCTGCGCTACATGGCCGAGCGGGGCCTGTTCGACCATCTGGGTGGCGGCTGGCATCGCTACTGCGTCGATGCACAGTGGGCCGTGCCGCACTTCGAGAAGATGCTCTACGACAATGCGCTCCTGCTGCCAATCCACGCCCGCGCGCTGCGCGAGGGAATCGGAGATTCGGCCCTGCACGAGCGTGTGATTCTGCTGACTCTGGAATGGCTCGAGCGGGAGATGTTCGACCCTGACGGCGGCGTCTGGTCCACCCTCGATGCCGACTCCGACGACGGCACGGGGCACAAGGAGGAGGGCGCATTCTACGTCTGGAATCCGACAGAAGTCAAGACTGCGCTCGGCGAGGAGGATGGTGCGTTGGCGTGCGCTCGCTGGACGGTCACCGAATCGGGCAATTTCGAGGACAGCGGCAGCAGCGTGCTCGCGCTCGCACCCGCGGCAGGGCTCAATGAAGATGGCGAAGAAGAACTCCGACTCGCCCTCCTCGACGCACGGGCCGAACGAGCCCGACCGGGTACCGACGACAAGGTCCTGAGCGCATGGAACGGCATGCTGCTCGTCGCCCTCAGCGATCTCGCAGGCGAACGGGCGGAGAATGTCGGCGAGCACGTGGCGAAGGGTCTGCTGTCACGCTCGACCAAGCCCGACGGCTCGGTACTTCGCACCTGGCGCGGCGAGACCGACGGCGGTGCAGGCTTCCTCGACGACCATGCGTGGGCGGCGCTCGGACTGCTCCGCTGGGGACTGTTAACCGACGACGATACCTGTATCGAACGGGCGCTGGCAATCACCAACCGACTCCTCGAATCATTCGCTGATTCAGATGGCGGGTTCTGGCTGGCCTCC
>CALCOR010000347.1 GCA_937897085.1 uncultured euryarchaeote
ATCCTGTGCCAGGCGAGTCGCGCCCGGTGGACCACGGCTTCGAGCGCCAGTTCCGCCTGCCACTCGGGGGCGGCGCACAGTGCGAAGGCGTCCGCATCCGAGCAGCCCAGCCGGTCACACACCGCCGCCATCTCCCCCTCGGTGATGCCGTGCGCCGGAAGTTCGTCGGAATGGAATATGCCACGCACACCAGCTGCGCGGGCGGCTGACGCCAGTTCTCGGCCGAGACGTGGGAGTTGCGCACCGCTGGCATCCAACTCATTCGAGCCCAGCCGGCCGGCCAGCGCGGCCAGTCTGACGCCTAGAACGACATCGCCCGCTCCCAGCGCATTGGAGACCATATCGCTCTCCGTCGCGGCGAACAGGTCGCTGACGTCAGCGGGCGCCAGCGGCAGAGAATCGGCCACCGCCGCGGCTACTTGATCCTCGACTTGCGGGTCATCCGCACGACGGTCGTCGGGAAGGAGAGGTAAGTCGAGGTCGGCGCGCAGGTCGCTGGCCAGTCGATAGAGGTGCAGCTGGCGTGCCATCTCGAGACTGATGATGCGCGGGATCCAATCGAGATCCTGACATCCCTTGATCTCCACTCGGTCTCCACAGGCGATGCTGACGTTCAGGTCCTGTCGGATGCTGCCGAGCCCCCGCCTGACCCTGCGAGTGTCGCGCAGGACCTGGCCCAGAGCAATGGCCGTCTCCTTGGCGTGAGCGGGCGTGGTAACCTCCGGTTCGGTGGCGATCTCGATGAGCGGGATGCCCAGCCGGTCGAGGTTGTAGACCACCTGCTCTCCATGCCGAGTGGTGTGCACATCCAGTTTACGCGCCGAATCCTCCTCAAGGCACAGAAGTGAGAGCCCGACAGCACCCGATTCAGTCTCGATTACTCCGCCGGTGGCAACCATGGTCGTGCGCTGGAAGCCACTCGTGTTCGAGCCGTCGACCACCGTCTTGCGCATCGCCTGCAGCAGCGGCACTGGACTCATCGCCATCATCGCCGAGACGGTGAGTGCGATGTCCACAGCATCCGCATCGTGGTCGGCGGGCGGCGATTCGTCAAGTTCGATCAGGCCGGCGTTGGGCGACTGCACGTAGACGAACGAGCGGTTGCGGCGCTGCTCGAAGCGAGCGGCGATGTCCACCTCACCCGCCTCGCCCTCAGCCGCCCGGAGGCGTCGCTGAACCCTGCTCCAACTATCGGGAATCGAG
>CALCOR010000348.1 GCA_937897085.1 uncultured euryarchaeote
ATGAACTGGCAGCAAGCCGCGCTCGACTGGTCGTCGAGGAGAGGAAACTGCAACGGGAGCTCGCCGGCTGGTCCGATGAGCACGGCGACACCCTGCTCGCCGGCATCGAGTTGCTGGAACGGGACATGTCGCTGGCGCTTGGACCGATACGAGTCGCTGTCAGCGCTCACGCGTTCGTGCTCGACGGTTGGGTAGAGACCTCCCGCAGCGATGAGATTCGCGAGGCGTTGGCGGGCACCTGCATCGACATCGACATCCAGCCGTTCAAGATCACACCCGGAGGCGGGGGACACGCCCACCACGGGCCGGAACAGAAGTTTCCACCGATCAAGTTCGCCGACCGACACACGAGCAAGCCGATGGAATTGCTCACCGACCTGATGGGAAGGCCGGCCTACGGAAAGGTCGACCCGACGTTGTTCATGCTGTTCACTTACCCGCTGTTCTTCGGGCTCATCCTCGGAGACATGGTCTATGGCGCGATGACGATCATGTTGGCCTGGTTCCTGTTCAAGCGCATCGGGCACTTCGAGACCGGGATGCTCGCATCGAAGTTCATCCTCTACATCGGAATCTCGACAGTCGTGTTCGGCTACATCTACGGTGAATTCGCCGGCTTCGAGATTCTGCCCCACGGAACATGCGACATCGCAGGAGCCGTCTCCGCCCACGCGTGTACTGAAGCAGGAGGGGTATGGGGATGGACTCCCTCACATGCGCCTGCCTGGGCCACATGGGTGACCGGCGCCTACCCGAATGCGGGGCAGTTCCACTGGTCCACGGCTGAACTCTCGCTGTTCGCCTTCGTGGGCATCGAGCACGGGCTGCCGTTCAGCATGGAGATCGCCTACCCGTTCCACAGGGTGGTTCCAGTTGACTCAGGTGGCAACCTCGAGCATCTCATTCTACTCACCATCTACATGGGGGTGGTCCACGTGCTGCTGGGTCTGGTCATCGGATTCCGGGACATCTGGATGCACGGCGATGTCCACGGGAACGCCGGGCCGATAGTCGCCCTGTTCGACCGCGGCTCGTGGATCGTCATCCTGATTGGTGGATTCATGTTCGCTTACGGATTCCTTGGGCTCGGCACCGGGCATACGGACGAGGGCTACATCTCCTTCCTGACCTCGATGCGCAACATCGGAGGGGCGATGGCGGGCGTCGGCATGCTGATGCTCATCTACGCCAGTTGGGCCTACCACGGGATGCCAGTGCTGATTGCCGCTTTCCTCGGTCCGATCGAGGCCATCGGCATGATGCCGACAGTCATCTCCTACGTGCGTCTGTTCGCGGTTGGAATGGCCGGCGTCAAGATTGCCGAGACAGGCAACAACATGCTTTACGGGCACATCGAGGACGGTCACGGAATCGGCCTGCTCGGCGCCATCTCTGATCTTTCACACCACCACATCGAGGGCCTGGTGCTGTTGCTGGCGGTGGCGCCGGTGCTGCTGGCCATAGGCATCAAGTTGTTCAGCAAGCAACTGCCACCCGAAGCGGGACGGTTCGGGTTGCTGCACGGAATGACGTTCAGTGGCCTCTTCGGAATGGTGCTCCTCGATGTCGATGTGGTGACTGTTCTCACAGTGCTCTCACCATTCGCCATCGTGCCGGGGCTGGCATTCGTGCTCGCTTCCCTCGACAAGGCGGACCTCTCGCTCAACGCTCAGATCAGCCTAGCCATGCTATCCTCATGGTTCGTCGGACTGTTCGTCGTCGGCGGCGTCTACATGGTAGTCACGCTCGCGCTCGCTTGGCTCGGCGTCCAGTTCTTCGCCTGGGGTCTGGGAGTGGCCAGCCCCAACATCCACACCGCCAGGCTACACCTTGTCGAGTGGATGAAGCAGTTCTATCAGGCGGTTGGTGAGGCGTTCGAGCCGTTCGGGTTCACCGCAGCCGCGGTGGAGGTTGAGTGATCAGATATCAGGTTCCAGTGCAATGCATAGGAAAAATGGAGGAATGAAGAAAATGAGAGAAATGAAATTGGTGCGAATGGGCATGCGTCTGCTGCTTGTTCTGAGCGGTCTGACCCTGCTCGCTGGCGTTGTCAGTGCGGCGTTGTCAGATGCTGAGCTTGCGGAGAAGGACACCATGGCCAAACTCGGTGCGGGAATCGCGCTGGGCGGTTGTGGTATCGGGACAGGACTCGGTCAAGGACAGATCGGCGCAGCCGCGGTTGGCTGGGTTGCCGAAGATGGTTCGAAGATCGGGCTAGCCCTGATGTTCACCGTGCTGCCTGAGACCATCCTGATGTTCGGATTCATCGGGATGTTCCTGCTCTGAGCAACTCGGATTGAACGACGAATGAAACAGGAGGACGAATCGAGATGACGTTGGACGCGTTGGCCAAAGAGATCGCCGCGGCGGCTAGGAAGGAGGCGAAAGCCATCACCGATGCCGCCAAGGCGGAAGCGAAAGAGACCCTGAGTGAAGCGAAGGCTGAGGCTCAGGCGAAACGTGACGAGGTGGTTTCCAAAGCGGAGCGCGACTGCGCGCAGAACCGCACTGAAACAGTCGCCTCAGCACGACAAGCGAACCAGAAACAGATACTCATCGCTCGCCGCGAGGAGCTCGACGCCACCAGGGAATCGGTGCGCGAACAGATTGGCTCGGCCCGATTGAAGGGACGTGCCGACCTGCTGAAAGCGCTCGTGAACGAGGCGAAGGGGGAAGCGGACTCCGACATGGTGCTGCGACCCGTGGCCCTCGATCGCTCTGCACTGCAGAAGATCGGCGGCCAATTCGACATCGGAGATGACGTGAGCGGCATCGGCGGATTCGTGCTGGAGTCGGCGGACGGCTCCATCGTTCTTGACTACCGTTTCGACGGTCGTCTGGACGAAGCGTGGGTGGCGGCGCTGCCCGCGGTGAACACAGCATTGTTCGGCGACGAGTGAGCAAGGAGTGAGTGGAATGGCGACGGTGGCAACGGGACAGTCGAACTGGGCGAACGCATCAGCCCGCGGCAAGTCGCGCAAGGCACAACTCATCGACGCCACGCGCATGCGCCAGTTGCTGCAACAGGCTCCCGACGCCATCGCTGCGAGCATAGCGGAGATGGGCTACAGGCCCGAACTAGACCTGTACGCCGACACCCTGACCGGAGTCGATCTGGTCGAAGCTGCCCTGAATCACAACATGGATCGAGACCTGCAACAGGTGCTTGGGTTCTGCCAAGGTCACCTGAAGAATCTCGTGTCCATCTATGTCGAGCGCTTCACCTACCAGAAGATGAAGACTGCTCTCAGGGCGATTCGCAGCGGAGTCTCCTACGAACACGTAGCCTCACAGGTGCTGCCTGAGAGGAACGAAGCCAACCGTCCATGGCTGGACTTGGTCCGGAACTGCGAGACGTTGCAAGAGGCGTCCGCGGCGCTGGAGGGGACGCAGTTCGGCAAGGCGCTCGCCGACATCGACACGGATGATGACCTGGTGGTCTACGAGGACGCCCTCGATCGGTACTACTACGCAGCAGCGACCAAGAAGCTGCGCGCCGGCACGACGCGGCACCCCGTGCTGCTGCGCTACCTGCGCACCGAGATCGACCACCGCAACGTCATCAACATGTTCCGCGCGCTCAAACAGGGACTCTCATCCGAGGAGCGGGCGGAGTTGACATTGCCCGGTGGCAAGGCGATCACCGCCACCTACCTGCGTCAAGCAGCGGAGGCGGACAACGAAGAGGCGCTGCTGGAGATCCTGCGCCGCGCCCCAGGATTCGTCGACGACGGCTTCGATGAGGCGCTGACCGAGTCCCGCGAACGGGGGACCTTGGACCCGATCGTCAACGTGCTCACGACCCAGCGACTCAAACTGCTGAGCCGGATGAACATGCTCAACCCGCTCTCGGCATTCCCTCTGATTCACTACATCGAGCGCAAGGTGCTCGAAGTGACCAACCTGCGCCTGCTCGTGCGCGGAAAGGCCGCCGGCCTTGACGACGACGTGATCGAAGCGCACATGATGTTCTGATGGAGGCGATATAGTGGAAATTGCAGTCGTCGGAACCCCGGAATTCACCCTTGGATTCCAACTTGCGGGCATCACCCGAATTCTCAATCCACCAGACGACGAAGAGTTGCAGCGCGACATGCGAGGACTGCTCAATGAGAAGGAGGTCGGTATCGTCGTCGTTGATTCAGAAGACCTCCTCAAACTGCCCGAGAGGCTTCGCATCCAACTCTCGGACAGCATCTCGCCGACATTCCTGGGTATCGGAACCACCGAAGACACAACGCTTCGGGAATCGATTCGCAAGGCAATCGGCGTGGACCTTTGGAAG
>CALCOR010000349.1 GCA_937897085.1 uncultured euryarchaeote
AGGTTTGTCCAACTCTTCATGCGAGTCCTCGGAAGACAGCCACTGGAGTTGCGCACTTCAAGACTCAGGAGCGTCTGATTTCGTTCAGAAGGGTCTTGAGAACAGTCTGTATCTGGAGACACAGGGGGCCGAGCGGGAATTGTTTGCAATCGGAGCAGCGCTCGCTGTCTTCAATCGATTATGTGCGCTGAAAAGCGAGCGTGAGCGCACTATGTCCGCTTTGCCGCTGTGATCAACCGTGCTTGATCTCGCTGAGTAATGCCTCAAGCGCTGTCTGAATCTGCAAACACAACGGACCGTAATGGGTCGGCAAGTTCGCGTCGTTGAAAATCTCGTCGAGAGACGACGCTGTCATGCCGAGACGAAGGTCCATTTCCTTGTCTTTGTTGAGTAGCCAATTCTGCACTGCATCGCGAGCGGAATTGCGGATGTTGCGCGGCACTTGGCTGTCTTCAAGCTGACCGATGACCTGCGCGATTTGGCTTATTCGAGTCTCGAAGTCCGACATGCGACGCCACCAACGGCCGCTCGACCTGCGGTCCCTCCTTAAGCGCATCCCTGAGACTCTCGCCGAAGCCGTTTCTGGACCGCGGTTCTGACCGTTCACGAATCTGCTTGCCACGCCAACCATGGCATGTCCGTATTGGCCACTCCTGTGCCGATTCCGGAGCCGCAAAGTGCGATCAGACCGACTTGGTGGTGGGCCGCGATGTGGTTGTCGATGCCCCACTGCATCGCGGCTTCGAGCGAATCGACAGATTGGTCGCGAGAAGCGGAGATTCGCTCGTGAACTCGTTTGGAAAGTAGTGCGATTGTAATTGCTTCACCGATGCCCGTCGCTGCTACTGCGATGGCGCCGTTCACCCAATATCCGCTACCTGGAAGTGGGACGTCGCCGACTCGGCCGGCTGGTCGATGACTGCAGCCGCCGGTGCTCGTTGCCGCCGCTATGTTGCCTTGCGAGTCGCGGGCGATGACGCCTACCGTGTCGCCGACGATTTCGGCTGGTTTCGGGCCAACATCGACAATGTCGCCGATTTCGTCCTTCGGTGGCCTGCCGATGACATTGGCCTTCAGGTGCCCTCGTGCGTCAGCCCACCTGCGCGCGCCCGGACCTGCCAAACCGTTGATCTCCTCGTCGAGCAGGTCGACGCAGATCCTGATCGGATTCGGCGTGTCCTCCATCGCGATAACGAATCCGAGGCGCCCATCGCCGGTCTGCAGGGAGGCGTCGGTCAGGACCGAGCCATCGGTTCGAACGACGCTGCCAGTTCCGGCGTTGAAGACTGGATCGTCCTCGAGCAGGACACAGGCTTCGACGGCCGCTTCGATCGCACTTCCACCTGCTTCGAGGATGGTTCGGCCGACTTTCATCGCAGGCTCGAGATTGGCTCGGCGCTCGGGTCCGGCTCCGGCTCCGCCGTGTGCTACAATCGCTGGTCTTGCCATTCGAACTCCCTTCCCCTTGGGGCACGGCTGGGGATTTAGTGATGAGGGCGCCGCTCATGCGGCGACATCAAGCGCTGGGTTGCGAATCAGGTCCGCCCGAAAACGTGTCGATGACACTCGCGAGGCGCTCGACGATGCTGACCTTGTCCTCTGCGCCGACGAGTGCGTGTTGCAGCACCTCATCGAGCGAATCGACTGGTAGAATCTCGACCTTCGCTTCGTATTTCTCATCGATGAGAACATCCTGTAGATTGCTGCGTGGAATGATGACCTTCTCGATTCCGGATTTGACGGCGGCTTCGATCTTCGCTGAGACGCCGCCGATGGGCAGAACCTCGCCGCGTACAGTGAGCGAGCCTGTCATGGCGAGATTCTGTTCGATTGGAATACCCTCGAAAGCGCTGATGATCGCGGTCGCCATGGTGATTGAAGCGCTGTCTCCGTCAACGTTGTGGGTGCCGGGGAACTGTACGTGGAGATCGTAGTCTTGGATGTCCTTGCCAGTGAGCTTCTTGACTACTGCGCTGATGTTGGTGACCGATTCCTGCGCCAGATCCGAAAGCCCTCCGGTTGCGATTACCTTGCCGGACCTGCCCTGTGTGGGGGTTACCATCGCTTCGACCGGCAGGACGACTCCAGAGTAATCCGAGAGTCCCGTGTCCGCACCGAGGACTGCGAGGCCGTTGACGCGGCCGATGCGCTCTCCGCGGTTGACCAACATCGAATATTCCGATTGTCGCTCGAGGTATCTGTCAGCCACTTGCTGCTCGAGCGGTTTTGCTATCATGCGCGCGCGGGTGACGTGTTCCGAGCGCGTCAGAGATGCTTTGTCTTCGGCGGCCAGATCTCCTGCGATGCGCACGAGGCCGCCGAGTTCGCGCAGGCGTAGCGATAGTTTTCCTCTACGGCCGCTGCGCCGCTGCGCCTCTTTGAGGATGAGGCCAGTGGCTTCGATGTCGAAGTGTGGAATCGCCTTGCCCGAATTCTTGTTCATCTCGTTGCGAACTTCCTGAGCGATGAAGCGGACGAGGCGTCGGCGGTTGCGCTCGGTATCTGGCATGTCGGTGTTGACGTAGATCTCGTAGCCGTAGCCACGGATGCGGCTGCGCAGCGCTGGGTGCATGTTCTGGACGCTGTCGAGGTTTCCGGCTGCGACGAGGATGAAGTCAGTCGGCACTGGCTCCGACTTGGTCAGAGCGCCACTCGAGCGCTCTGAGCGGCCAGAGATCGACAGTGCCTTCTCCTGCATTGCGATCAGCAGAGCCTGCTGCTCCTCCATCCGCAGCATGCGGATCTCGTCGATGTAAAGAACGCCTTTGTTGGCGCGGTGCACAGCACCGGGCTCGACCCTCTCGTGGGCTGGAGTCGCTAGGTCAGCGCCCGACTGGAAGGGGTCGTGGCGTACATCGCCAAGGAGCGCTCCGGCGAGTGTTCCGGTCGCATCGATGAATGGTGCATCCTCGTTCTTCTCGTGTTTGACGAGGAGTTTGGGGATGTTGCCCTCATCACCTGCCGTCAGCCTAGTGCGGAGAAAGAAGTAGCCGAAGACGAGGAGGAAGGAGCCGAAGATGAAAGTCAGAATCTCGCCGCTAGAGATCGTCGCGAGCAGCAGCGCCGCTCCGACGATGAGGGCGATGAACAGCAGCGTGCGATTGGTGCGCTCGCGCTGCTGACGAATGTGCCCTCGACGCTCGGAGATGATGCTCGAGCCGCGACCGGCTGGAACTGTGCGAATGCGCGGCTCGTTCTCATCCTCTGAATTCCGATAGACGAGGATGTCCTCGAGTTGCTCCTTCGGGAGGAACTCGGTCATCGAGCGAGCCAGCATCGATTTGCCGGTGCCAGGCTC